>NZ_CP137761.1:607333-911000 GCF_033449965.1 Bacillus sp. T3 | reverse complement strand
TACTGCATCAGCCAGCTTCTCGTCAGATATATCAATCGCGATAATTTCTTTTGCCCAGGCAATTTTCAGCCATTGAATCGCTAATATCCCAATCGTACCTACTCCAAACACAGCAACAACATCACCGATTCTTGGTTCAATGTTTAAGACTCCATGTAGTGCAACGGCCAAAGGTTCGATCATCGCTGCTTCTTCGAAATCCATGTCACCAATTGGAATCACATACTCTGCAGGCATATTACAGAACTCAGCAAAGCCGCCAAATGATTTACTACCAATCATGCCGTGGTCTTCACATAAGTTGTATTCTCCACGGAGACAATATTCACATTTTTTACACGGATGGAAAGGAATCGCGACAACACGGTCTCCAATTTCTACATTGGTGACATCTTGGCCTTTTTCAACGATACAACCTGAAAATTCATGACCCATGATGGCTGGGAGTGGATACTTCCATTTGCTGACCATTTTGTGTGTATCTGATCCACAAATCCCTGCTGCCATGACCTTTATTTTCACTTCATCCGCTTTACAAGCTCCAATTTCAATTTCCTGGTAGACAAAGTGATTTTCTGAATGTAAGACTGCGGCTTTCACTCTAAGGACCTCCAATTTTTAGAAAAGCACCAGGTCCAAAGTCTTTAGCGATTAAATGTTCGCTTAAAACTAATCGTACCTGGAGCCTTTATAAAATTAACAGAATTTTCTTACTACTTAAAAATGTAAAGCTTCTCGCAGAGGGGGACATCTCCCCCACTGTTAGAAGTTATTTAGCGTTACAAACGATAACTTAGAAAATTGAATTCCAAAGTTGAGCAAATTTTAGGATTAACCAGTTTAATAAGTTACCACCTAAGTCTAAGCTTGAAATTTGAGTAGCACCTTCTGGCATATCAAATTGCGCGCCGTCCATCATTAATGTGTGAACTTCTGCAAAGTCTGTAGCCATGTATAGTGATAATGCAACCATTACAACACCAGCAATTAGTGAATGAATGATATTTCCTTTTCTAGAACCAACAACGAAAGCGATGTAGAATGGAATGGTAGCTAAGTCACCGAATGGTAATACTTTGTTTCCAGGTAATACAACAGCTAAGAATAATGTAACAGGTACAAGTAATAAAGCTGTAGCCATTACTGAAGGGTGCCCAACAGCTAGTGCTGCATCAAGACCGATGTAAATTTCACGATCGCCCCAACGTTTTTGTAAGAAATCACGTGCAGCTTCAGAAATTGGAATTAAGCCTTCCATTAGGATTTTTACCATACGTGGTAAAAGCATCATAACCGCACCCATTGAAATACCAACCTGTAGTATTTCTCCAACTTCATAACCAGCTAAAGCACCGATTACAAGACCAAGAACAAGACCCATCATCATTGGCTCACCAAACACACCAAAGCGCTTCTGAATATGTTCAGGATCTGCATGTAGGTTTTTGATCCCAGGGATTTTCTCAACAAGCATACCTACTAAAATACCAATTGGTCCGAATGCTGCAGTAGAACCGGTTGGTAACGAAATACCTTCTAAGCCATAGAATTTTGCAACCATTGGCGCTGTCTTATCAGCGATATAAAGGACAGCGATTTCATAAAGAACCGCACATAGAATCGCAAACCACCAGCTGTCAGTTACGATATAACCAGTTGCTCCAGCAGCGATAAAATGCCAGTAGTTCCAAATATCGATATCAAGTGTTTTCGTGAATTTTGCCATTAACAATAAAATATTTACAACTAAACAGATTGGAATCAAAATTGCAGCAACTGGTGATGCCCAAGAAAGAGCCGCGGCTGATGGCCAACCGGTATCAATAACGGTTAGATTTAAGCCAAACCGTTCAACCATTGCTTGTGCTGCAGGGCCGAGGTTATCAACTAATAATCCAATAACTAGATTGATACCAACGAAGCCGATCCCGATGATAATCCCGGATTTAAACGCTTTCTTAAAGCCTGTTTTAAAAATCAGTCCCAATATAACGATAGCGATTGGTAGAATGACGGTTGGTCCTAGACCTAACACGTACTGAACGCCAGCTAATAATTTGTCCATAATTAACCCCCGTAATGTGTTTTTTATATAATTTATCAGTGAAACGGGATCCTACTAAACAATAACAGAATGATTTATTTTAAGTGATCAAGAATTTTTTGATCTAATTTATCCATACCGATACCTGTAATATAAGCAGTAGCGATAATAGCCGGAATTTCATATGTAGTCGGCAGGATAGTAGTTGAAACGATTAAATCTGCGCCTTCTTGTCTTGACTTAACCTCTGCAATTTTACATTGAACAACTTCTGCATTGATGTTATTGTCCTTAATTAAGTTTTCAACCTTTTGGCAAACCACTGTTGAAGTTGCAATTCCTGCTCCACAAGCTACTAATACTGTAAATTTTTTCATGATGTCTTCCCCCTAATATATTTATAATTTAATAGCAACTTTTACATTGCTAGACTTCCAAACTTTAAATAATTGATTTGACCGTAAATACATTCAATTAAAATGACAATAATAAATTTATGATTGCACGTTTCGGTTAGATAGTAGTGAAAAATTCGACTAGCTTTTTAAATGGTCGATAATACTTTGATCTAATTTCTCCATCCCAATTCCGCTTATATATGCAGTGCCATTCAACACTGGAATTCTATATGTTGTGGGCAGTATAGTCGTTGAGATAATTAAATCAGCATAATCCTGCATAGATGCAACTTCAGCAATTTTACATTGAATGACTTGCGAATAAATTTTGTGTTCCTTCAATAATTCCTCAACATGCTCACTCACCACTGTTGATGTAGCAATTCCTGCTCCACAAGCTACTAGTACGGTGTATTTTTTCACTATTTATCACCACCCTTCAAGCAATTAACTAACATGTCTTCCTTTTAGGCAAAAATGGCTCGTATTTCTTCACCTTTTGATGCTTTTAAAATTTCTTCAATCTTCGAACCATCTTGAATAACACCCATTATTTGCTGTAGAACCGTTAATTGACTATGCGGTTCGTTTAAACCAAGCATAAACACAACATTTACGTCAACCTGCTTCGTATTATCATCCATTAGGTAGAATGGAACCGGATTATCCAACGTTGCGACTGCAATGAATTGCTCATGAACATATTCTGGATCTGTATGAGGAATCGCTACATTGTGGCTGTTCATGTTTAATCCAGTTGGAAAAATCGCTTCTCGCTCTTTAACCTTTTTTAGATATTCTTCCTTAACATATCCTCGCTCTAATGCTTCCTTATAAATTAATTCAAAAACTTGGTCTTGATTTTCACAGTTAACATGAACTTTAATCAATTCATCCTTTAAAAATGGTTGTAATGACATTGATACTCTCTCCTTGCACCCAATGTTTGTAATTTATTTTGAATAAGACTTAATCGTTTGATAAATGTCGATTTCATTATCCATTGCGATGAGGTTGTTTATTTCCCTTTTATCGCCTGATAGCTTTAACAATTGTTTGAGAGCATTAAAATGTTGATTTTTATCAACTGCAGCAATCACAACTACTAAATGGACTTTAATATTTTCTTCAAATTGAAGCCCTTTTTTTAGTTTTAATAAACTCATCCCAATTGCATTAACTCCGTCATCAGGTTTAGCATGTGGAATCGCAATACTCTGTCTTAGCACGATGTAAGGTGACATCGTTGGATACTGTTTTTTCATCGCTTCTATGTAGCCTTCAGTAATATTTCCCTTTGCAAGAAGCGGCTCAGCTGCCACGGAAATGGCTTCCTCCCAGCTTTCTACTTCATCTCTAAGGATAATGCTATTTGGTGTAATTAAATCACTGAGCGTATACCCTTGTTTTTGTTGAATCTCAGCTGTTTCTTTTATTGAAAAATAATCCTGTAAGGCATTTGTTAAAGGCTGCTTATTGTCCAGTTTCACGAATTTCTCAATAATATTCATAATTTGGTCGACATTAATGATCGATGAGTTCAGACCGAACATTTCCTTCATAACACGCTGACGAAGCTGCACCTTTTCAAACTCAGAAATAAATTGTTCTACAATAAATAATTTCTTGTTAGTTTGCAGTGGTACTGGTGAAAAAACCAGCTCTGATTCCAGCTTCATCTGTTCAAATTCACGAATAGACATCGCATCATAGAAATAAAATTCAGGAAAAAGTTCTCGTAATGTATTTTCCATAAGTTTAGAAATCGAGACTCCGTTTGGACAAACAACAACGGCTTTTTTCTTGATATGAAGCTTTTCACCAATATGGGTCAGATGGCCACCAATATAAATTGTAATAAACATAATTTCTGTTTCTGGTATCTCTGTACCGATAAATTCTTCGAGTGGCTTAATGGATTCCTTGACGATAAAATGCACCGCTTCGAATTGACTACTAATTTTCTCGATGACAGAATAGTTGGTTGTTAACTGATATTTCATTCGATAGTAAGCTGGCTTCATATGCTGCATCAATCTTTGAAGTAGGATTTCCTTATCCTTTAATGTTATACAAGCTTTTTTCTCGAATAAGTATAAACAATCGTCCAACGCGTTTCGCAACTGTGGCAGTTCCTCTTCCGTTAATAATTGAGAAGAAGAAACATTTGAAATCAAAAGCTGTAAGGTGATATAGAAGCGCTCTGATTCAGGAAAATCGTCAAGATTTTCAATCAATAATTCTCCTGCTTCGTATTCCTTTGTATCAGATAGCTCTTTGTAATCAATATGGTAAGTATCAGTTATGAGCTTTCCTCGCCTCATCCTTTTTAACAGGATGGCAATGCTATACGGCAAAACTTTAATTTTTTCATCGGTAAACTTTAGCCCTAATTTTGCTTCAACCTCATCCATCTTATTCCTTATTTTTTCTATTTCACAGGTTGATATTTGGATAAGTTCTTGGATAAAGCCTTCACCATTATAGATAGAAAAGATTGACGGTAATAAATCAACGAGCAGTTTTCGCTTATCCCATTCATTACCCGATAACTCGTAGCCACGAACTCTTGAATAAACGATTTCAAGTTGATAGGGTTTGATGATTGTTTGTGCATATTTCAAATCACGGAGCACAGTGTTTTTGCTAATCTCTAATGCAGTCGTAAAATGGATAAGTGACAAATCATCGCTACTTAAAACCATTAACAAGATAAGTTGGGCTCTCTCTTTTTCAGAAGGGATATACTTCGAGTCATTACTCTCTGATTTATTCGCTAACAAGTCTATTAATTTTGGATTGATGATGAACTTACCACTATTGGTTCGTTTAATAGTCGGATAGTTCTTTTCATCTAGCCAATCATTAATTTTTTTGAAGCTGTAGCTTACTTGTCTTCGAGACAGCTGGTATTTTTCTTCCAAAAACGTATTCGAGATTTCAGGGTTAGCGATAACCTCATTTAAAAGCTGGTTGCTCCTCTCGTCTAGATACATGATTGACTGCCCCCTTATCTGTTTATAGTGTAACAGTTATATTGAAAGAATTGTTTCCGCTTTCATTCCCATTTGTTGCGCTTTCATTGTGCAACATGATGATTAGATATTCTAAATTCGTTATTTTACCATAGTAACTTAATTGGAATTCAAGTTCCACAGTATAAAGAAAACTTATACCGTTACGTCTAACAAGCTTCACCACTGCAAAAAAAAGTTAACCTCTGTTGAGACTAACTTTATATTCAATCTTAAAATAACCCTAGTTATCATATTATGATTAGAATAATTTTCGGAAATAATGTACTTAGAAAGATGGCTTGAGGTGGTAGGAAATGTGGAAGCATTTATATGTGAGATACTGTCGGTTTCCGCTAGTAATCAGATTTTTGTTGATTGCTTGCTTCACGATGGTTTTATTTGGGGTAATGATTCATTTAATCGAGCCACAGCATTTCCCTACCATTTTTGAAGGAATTTGGTGGGCGATTGTCACGGCTTCAACTGTTGGGTTTGGGGATTATACGCCGAAAACCATCCTTGGCCGTGTAACGGGAATGCTTCTGATTTTTATTGGTGCAAGCATTTTAACCATTTATTTTGCCCACCTATCAACGGAGGCCGTCACGAGACAAAATGAAATTGTTGAAGGAAAGCGGGTTTTCAAGGGGATGAAACATTTAATTATTATCGGTTGGAATGAGCGCTCGCGCAATATCATCTCCACCATATCAAAACAAGCTGTTTCAACTGAAATGGTCTTAATCGATGAAACACTTGAACAACGCCCACAGCAGTTGGACCATGTTCATTTTATTAAAGGAAGATCCAATTCAGATGAAACATTGCAGAAGGCAAATGTATTAGAAGCAACAGAGGTAGTCATTACGGCAGATCAAAATAAAGATGAATTGCAGGCAGATATGCATACCATTCTAACCTTACTTGCCATTAAAGGCATCAACCCATCTATTAAGTGTATCGCAGAAATATTAACCTCTGATCAAGTATTAAACGCTAAACGCGCTGGTGCAGATCATATAATACAAGCAAATATCTTGTTGAGTTCAGTAATGTTAAAAAGTATTTTTTCGACTTCGTTTGATGAAACGTAAGGGGAGGAGATATTCATCCATCCTCCGCATAATTTTAAGCTACAAACTGTCGGTTATTTTAATCCTTTAACAGTACGTCTTCAAGCTGATGAACGAGTGTTTTACCGACACTATGAAAGCTATCTGGGATTGGTGCGTCCTCATCGGCAGGTTCTTGGAATTGATTAAAGGCAGCAGATGAATTATCGCTATGCGCATGATCATCAAGCCCTTTTTGATACTGATGTGCTAATAAATAAGGTTTGCCTAATTCAACCTTGCAGTTCCGTGAGTCAAGTTGACCGTCGATCGCCCTAAATGGAAGCCGCAAAAATTGGTAGCTTCCTTCATCACCCATTTTGTAATCAAACGCCCCATGATCATAATCCCAATTTCCACCTATGGTATAACCCATTGGCTTTAATTTTTGCTCCAATGTATACAAATCAAAATGTTTCCCTTCGAGCTGAGAAGATATTTCAATCATAATGTTAGCCGCCTTTCGTGATTTAGTTGTGATGATAGTTTTCCCTAGCTGGTTGAAAAAAATAGGGGAGCTCGTTTTCTATTATTTGTCAGTTCGCTGATATAATTGGGGATTTCACCGATATAATGAAGATTTTACCGATATATTTAGAATTTCACCGATATAATGTGAAAGTTCACCGATATATTCATTTTTTCACCGATATCCCCATTCACGTCACCCGAAACAAAAAAATAAGGCAATGTGCCAATGCACATGCCTTATTTTTATAATGCCTATTTTAAGCGTTTCTCTAGCTCTGCTTTCTTTTCTTCAAAGCCAGGTTTACCTAATAAAGCAAACATGTTTACTTTATACGCTTCAACCCCTGGCTGATCAAAAGGATTTACGCCTAATAAGTATCCACTCATTGCACAAGCTTTTTCGAAGAAATAAGCTAAATAGCCAAATGTATACTCGTTCATTGCTGGAATCGAAACGATTAAGTTTGGTACTCCACCATCTGTGTGCGCAAGCATCGTGCCTTCAAACGCTTTGTTGTTTACAAAATCAACAGTTTGTCCAGCAAGATAGTTTAATCCATCCAAATCATTGCTAGCTTCCTCGATTGTTAATTCATGGCGTGGGTTTTCCACTTTTACAATCGTTTCAAAAAGATCACGGCGACCTTCTTGAACGTATTGTCCTAATGAGTGAAGATCAGTAGAGAAGTTAGCAGATGAAGGGTAGATTCCTTTCTGGTCTTTCCCTTCACTTTCACCAAATAACTGCTTCCACCACTCAGAGAAATATTGTAAACCTGGCTCGTAATTGATCAGCATTTCAATCGTTTTCCCTTTGTTGTAAAGGACATTACGAACAACTGCATATTGATATGCTTGGTTTTCTTCTAATTCTGATTTACCGAAATCATCTCTTGCCTGCGCTGCACCGTTCATCATTGCTTCGATATCTGCCCCTGAAGCTGCAATTGGGAGTAAACCTACAGCAGTTAGAACAGAATAACGACCACCAACATCATCAGGAATGACAAAAGTCTCGAAGCCTTCTTCCGTTGCTAATGTTTTTAGTGCACCTCGTGCTTTATCAGTTGTCGCATAAATACGTGAACGAGCACCTTCAACACCATATTTTTCTTCTAGCAATTTACGGAAAATACGGAACGCGATCGCCGGTTCAGTCGTTGTACCTGATTTTGAAATAACATTAATGGAGAAATCTCTTCCATCAAGAAGATCCATTACATCTCTCATATAAGTTGAGCTGATGTTATTTCCAATAAAAATAATTTGTGGAGTTTTCCGCTTTTCTTTTGGTAATGCATTATAGAAGCTATGCTTTAACATTTCAATCGCAGCTCGTGCACCTAAATAAGATCCACCAATACCAACAACTAATAAAACATCTGAATCTTGTTTAATTTTCTCTGCAGACTTTTGAATACGCGCAAATTCTTCTTTGTCATAATTGACCGGAAGATCAATCCACCCTAAAAAGTCATTCCCTGCACCAGTTTGCTCATGTAATGAATGATGAGCAACTTTAACGAAATCTCTCAAGTATGTAACCTCATGCTCTCCAAAAAATTGAAGTGCCTTTGAGTAATCGAAACGAATATGTGTCATGTAGGATCCTCCGTTTAGTTATTTGTACCCTTACACTTTATCGAATGATGTGAGGATAATCAAGAATCATTCTCTTTTTAAAGCGCTCTCATTATGAAAACATTTTTACATCATTCAACAAAAACAAAAATATTCTACAGATTACTTGTCAAATTTTATAAGGACGCACGATAAATTGTCAAAACATCGTCTCGGTTTAGCTTCTTAAAGCGTCCAAAGTCACCATATACCATCGCACGGTCCGCCATTAATTCAAGCTTTGAATCGTCAATTTCATAGTCTGCCAAACGGGCTGGCGCACCAATACTATTCCAAAATTTGCGAAGCTCTTCAATCCCTGCTAATCCTACTTCTTCATCCGTTTTCCCATTTTGGACAACACCAAATACTCGATTCGCAAGCTTGGCAAAGCGTTTTGGATTTTCCTTTAAGGCATGCTTCATCCAATTCGGAAATAGAATCGCTAACCCACCCCGTGTGGAATATCATAAACTGCTGATACGGCATGTTCAAGATTATGGGTCGCCCAATCGCCCTGATATCCCATCGAGAGCATACCGTTTAAGGCCATTGTTCCACAATATAATATGGTGGCACGATGATCATAATTTTCGAGGTCTGCTAATAATTTAGGCGCTGTCTCCATCACTGTGAGTAAAAGTGATTCGCACATCCTGGCCCTGAAACAACGTCTCTTCAGTATGATGGAAATAGTGTTCCAACACATGAGCCATCATATCGACAATACCATAAATCGTTTGATTTTTCGGAACCGTGAAGGTGTTGACAGGATCCAAAATTGAAAATTTCGGAAATACATACGGACTACCCCAGCCGTATTTCTCATTCGTTTCCCAGTTTGTAATGACTGAGCCTGAATTCATTTCAGATCCTGTTGCCGCTAACGTTAGAACAGTGCCAAGCGGCAAAGCTTCCATTACGGCTGCTTTTTTCGTAATAATGTCCCATGGGTCGCCATCATATTTTGCTCCTACCGCTATCGCCTTCGTACAATCAATCACACTTCCCCCACCAACTGCAAGTAAGAAATCAATCTTCTTTTGTTTACAAATCTCTACTCCCTTTCTGACAGTAGAAATTCTTGGGTTTGGCTCTACTCCACTTAGCTCAAATACTTTAACACCCATTTGATTCAAATACTCTTGAGTTTTAGCATATAAACCACTCTTTTTAATACTGCCTCCACCATATACTAGTAAAACATTTTTTCCATACTGGGAATTTCCACCGTTAATTGTGAAAGCTGATCTTTGCCAAAAATGAGCTTTGTTGGATTTCTATATGTAAAATTATCCAATTTTACCACCTTCCTCGTTTCTTATTATGAGCTATTTACCAACTAGACTTGCATCAATTGATTGTTTTTTTATGAGAAATAACAACTCTTATTAACATTACTGGTTTAATACTTTCTTTATCCGCTTTATCGCCCAATCTAATTCTTCCTCAGTAATGATAAGCGGAGGAGCAAAGCGAATCACGGTGTCATGCGTTTCTTTACAAAGCAAACCTTCTTCCTTTAATGCCTCGCAATATTTACGCGCTGGAACATGTAGCTCCATCCCAATAAAGAGACCTCTGCCCCGAATGTCTTTAATGATTGGATGTTTTATTTCTTTTAATTTGTTAATGAAGTATTCACCCAGCTTTAACGAGCGCTCTGCAAGATTCTCTTCGATCGTAACGTCTAAAGCCGCAATGGAAACAGCACAAGCCAGTGGATTTCCACCAAATGTAGAGCCATGAGATCCAGGATTAAAAACGCCAAGAATGTCCTCATTCGCGACGACACAGGAAATCGGGAATACACCTCCACCCAATGCTTTACCTAAAATATAAAGATCCGGCTCAACATCTTCCCAATCACATGCAAACAATTTCCCTGTTCGTCCTAATCCGACCTGAATTTCGTCTGCAATAAATAATACGTTATTTGCTTTACAAAGATTATAAGCCTCTTTTAAAAATCCTTGGGGTGGTATGATGATCCCAGCTTCCCCCTGGATTGGTTCAATTAAGAAAGCTGCTGTATTTGGCGTAATGGCCTGAGCTAATGCAGCAAGATCACCATAAGGGATAAGCTTGATTCCCGGTAGCATTGGCCCAAAGCCCTGCTTGTATTCCGCTTCTGATGATAAAGAAACAGCTGTCATGGTTCGACCATGGAAATTTCCAACACAAGCAATGATTTCAGCATTATTTTCTGCTACTCCTTTTACATCGTACGCCCAACGTCGTGCAGCTTTAACAGCTGTTTCAACTGCCTCAGCACCAGTATTCATTGGCAGTGCCATTTCTTTTTTTGTAAGGGAACAAATTTTTGCATACCAAGGTCCTAGTTGGTCACTGTGAAAGGCTCGTGAGGTTAAGGTGACCCGATCTGCCTGTTTCTTTAAAGCTTGAATAATTTTAGGATGTCGATGTCCTTGATTAACGGCTGAATATGCACTTAACATATCCATGTATTTGTTTCCTTCTGGGTCCCAAACCCAAATTCCCGAAGCTTTTGAAATCACGATTGGCAGTGGATGATAATTTTTTGCACCATATTTCTCGGTAAGGTCTATCATATTTTTTGACTCAGTCATACCTTTCCCACCTTCCACATTTTTTGACCTACTAACTATTATGAACGCAAACTAGAAAAAAGAGCTACCTTCAACTCTTAGTATTATAGGAATTCACCTATAATTCAAGGAAGAAGATAACTCTATGATTATTCCGCTCTTTTTTACTTTTAGATTGTGTTAAACTTGACCGTTGATTTCCGCTCCAGGTGCTCGCTTCAATCAACAGACTGCTTAAAAATCGCAATGTTCTTTTACTAGCTTACTTTTTAATTAAATCTTCGCGTTGTGATTGGTCAATCCATTCTTGTAGCTTTTCTTTAAGTGTGTTGAATCCTTCTGTTAACTCGCCTTCAGTAGGGAAAGAAACATTTGTTATCAAACGCTTTTTCTGTTTTTTCGGTTTTGCTTGATCTTCTTGCTCCACTGGTGCAGCTTCAGTTGCCCGGATTGATAAGCCGATTTTTCCTGCTTCCTTATCAATTGAAAGCACCTTAACGTTAACTTGATCCCCTACTTTCAAATGGTCATTAATATTTTTCACATAACCGTGTGTAATTTCGGAAATATGAACAAGCCCTTGTGTATTTTCGTCTAATGCAACAAATGCACCATATGGTTGAATTCCGGTTATTTTACCTGGTAACAACACTACCTACCTGTAAAGTTTCTGACATAGAAACACTCCTAATTTTATATTTGAATTTATCCCATTTATACGCAATATAAAATTATAGCATAGTAATAATAAGGAAGCAAAAAATGAGGTCTGAATAATAGGATTTAAAAGATTCGTGGTAATTATTTAAAAATTTTTAAAATAATGAAAATATTTAACGAAATGTTCACGCTTTCAATCTAGGTCAGCATGATAAAATAAAGGTAAAGTAAGTTGAAAGAGGTGACATGGAAATGGCTATTGGACAAAAAATTAGACAGTCTAGAGAAAATCTCAATATGTCTCAACAGGAGTTAGCTCGAAAAATCCGAGTTGGACCAACTACCGTTGAGAAATACGAGGCAGGTCTACTTCGACCTGATACCCAAACCATTTTAACTATTTGTACAGTATTAGATATTCCTGCATCTGTTCTCCTTGAGCAAGACTTCCAATCACATTTGTCAACAATTGACCATGAAATGGAACAGCTTATTCGTGAAATCGGTCCCGACAAAGCAAAATTAATTTTAAAATTGGCACGTGATTTGACAGAAGAAGAGATCCTGGATCTTATGAAAGTACCAAAATGAAGCAAAAAATAAAAAGATTATAAAATAATGGCAAATAAAAATGAATAAAAAAGGGGAAACTGGAAAACCTTATAGCATAAGGCTTTCTAGTATTCCCCCTTTTTGATTGAGGATGGCTCAAATTATCGGAATGACAACCACAAATGAGTGTGGTCCATTCCGCTTGAGACATCCTCCTTTTTTATTTACTAACAGGTACTTTTAATTTGGTAATAAATCTTTTAATCCGCAGCATAGCTTCCTGAAGCTGTTCCATTGATGTCGCATACGAGCAACGAATATGTCCTTCACCACTAGCACCAAAGACATCTCCAGGCACAACTGCTACTTTTTCTTCGAGCAGCAGTCTTTCGGCAAACTCTGCCGAGGTCAAACCAGTACTTGCAATCGATGGAAATGCATAAAATGCACCACCAGGTATATGACAGGTTAACCCCATCTCGTTAAAGGATTGAACGATATAATTCCGACGGCGACGATAGCTCTTTCTCATATCTTCCACATCAGATTCACCTGATTTCAAGGCTTCAATGGCTGCATATTGTGCCATCGTAGCGGCACACATCATCGCATACTGATGAATTTTTAACATCGCCTGAGAAATTTCTTCTGGAGCACATACAAAACCTAATCTCCAGCCAGTCATCGCAAAGCCTTTTGAAAAACCAGAAATTAAAATGGTTCGTTCCCACATATTCTCAATTGTTGCAATACTTGTATACTCTTCATCATAAGCCAACTCCGCATAGATTTCATCAGTAATGACTAGTAGATCATGCTTCTCAGCAAAAAGAGCAATTTCCTTTAAGTCACTGCGTGTTAGCATCGTGCCTGTTGGATTATTAGGTGAACAAATAAACAAAGCCTTTGTCTTATACGTAACAACCTCTTCAAGCTGTGAGGCTTGAATTTTGAAATCATTTTCCTTTAACGCCTGAACCTGAACGGCCTTACCACCTGCTAATTCAACAAGGGGCACATATGAAACGAAGCATGGTTCAACGACAATCACTTCATCACCTGGATCAAGGATTGCCCGAAGTGTAATATCAATCGCCTGGCTTGCTCCTACAGTGACGATAATTTCAGATTCAGGTTTATATTTAACGTGAAACTGGTCATTCATATATTTTGCGATCAACTGTCTTAATTCTAAAAGTCCTGCATTAGCTGTATAGGACGTGTAACCACGCTCTAGCGACAAAATGGCTGCTTCCCTTACAGACCATGGTGTAACAAAGTCTGGTTCACCAACACCTAGTGACACAACTCCTTCAATCCCAGCAGCTAAATCGAAAAAGCGACGAATACCAGAAGGCTTCATACTTTCAACTGCTTTTGCAACATACGTTTTTGTCTTATTCATCAGGGTGACACCACAATCCGTCGATCATCATCAGTTTGTTCGAAAATCGTGTCATCATGCTTATATTTTTTCAATATAAAATGGGTTGTTGTCGAAAGCACAGAATCAAGTGTAGATAATTTCTGTGAAACAAATCGAGCGACCTCATTCATTGATTTGCCCTCGATAATAACAGATAAATCATATGCACCAGACATTAAATATAAGGATTTTACTTCCTTAAATCGATAAATTCTTTCGGCTATTTCATCAAAGCCCACCCCTCGCTTTGGTGCAACCTTTACATCAATCATTGCTGTTACTCCCTCGTGTCCATCGACCTTGGACCAGTCAACAATCGAAATATGACGAACAAGGATGTTTAAATCTTGAAGTTTATGGATTAATCCATCCACTTCTGCTACTTCAATCCCGACCATCTTTGCCAAGTCTTGATTGGATACACGCGAATCCTTTTCCAGAATTTCAAGCACCTCAAGCTCTTTTTCAGAAAGCTGCATGAAACTCCCTCCTTAATTTATAAAATTGAGTTCATTCTGCCGAATTTAGAATTGTAAGTTCATTTTTTAATTTTACCAAAATTAGTCGACAGATGTGTGAACAATTTTCTTATTGGTAAAAATAATTCTGCTTATGCTAAACTAAGTATCACTCCAGTTTGTAAGGAAAAATAGCTAATGCCTAAGCGTGAGGCTTTCATTTCGCAATAATAATTATTATATTTAATTTTGAAAATAGGTTGAAAATAAAATCACTAGGTGGTGTTTTATTTGGTTCAAAATGAATTTCATAAGGTTATTAACAGGAGTAACACAGCATCAGTAAAATGGGAAATGACAAAGCTTGTCTATGGGAAAGAAGATTTACTGCCAATGTGGGTGGCCGATATGGATTTTACTCCACCACTTAAAGTTACCGAGGCAATCAAAAATAGAGTAGAGCATGGTATTTTTGGCTATACATATACTCCCCCTTCAACAGGCCAAGCCATTAAAGATTGGCTCAAACGTCGTCATAATTGGGAAATTGAAACATCATGGATTCAATATTCTCCCGGAGTTGTGCCTTCGATTAGTACCGTTATATTAGCTTTGACCGAGCCTGGAGACAAAGTCATGCTCCAATCTCCTGTCTATACACCTTTTTTCACTATGGTTGAAAAGAATGACCGGATTGTTGTAAATGCTCCCTTGACACTTGATGAGCATCGCTTTGAAATTGATTTTCAGATATTTGAACAAAGCTTACAGCAGGGGGTTAAACTATTTTTACTTTGCAACCCCCACAATCCAGGTGGACGAGTTTGGACAAAGGCTGAATTGTTAAGAATAGGTGAGCTTTGCTTAAAATATAACTGTTTAATTTTATCAGATGAAATTCATTCAGATTTAATCTTTAAGCCCGCCAAGCACGTTCCAATTGCTTCGCTCAGCAAAGAGCTTGAACAGAACGTCATTACGTGTGTTGCCCCAAGCAAAACGTTTAATCTTGCCAGGACTGCAGGCAAGTGCAATTATTACGGCTAATGAAAGAAATCGTGTTGCAATAAGCAGGGTGCAACAGCAGCACGGGGCTTTTAGTTTGAACGTTTTTGGCACAGTCGCGATGGAGTCAGCCTATCAACATGGTGAAGATTGGCTCGAGTCTCTACTTAGCTATCTTAAAGAAAACGTAGCGATTGCGAAGCGATACATTGGCGAGAAGCTGCCAAAGCTTTCAGTAATGGAACCAGGAGGGCACATATTTGCTATGGATTGACTGCCGGGAACTTGGTCTATCAGACAAAGAAATTCAAGACCGTTTGCTTACAATTGGTAAACTGGCGCTTGAGCCTGGGGCTAAGTATGGACCAGGCGGAGAAGGCTTTGTACGGATGAATCTCGCCTGTCCACAGGAAGTTTTACTGGAGGGACTTAAACGGTTACGGGACTCGTTTAGCTAAGAGTCTTTGCTATTTCACCGTCTTTGTTACTTACTGACCTATTTATTTGAAAAGAAGAAAAATCCAGTCCTAAAAAGGGCTGGATTATTTTTTGTCCTTGTTAATTTTTCCGCAGGCGATACGTTCGCCTACATCTCCTTCTGGCTGAGTCATCCCGTCATCCTTATTTTCATAAATGACAATGGACGTACCATCCTTTGTAAATAAAGAGTTTTTCCCTTCAAGCATCGTAACATTAGGTGCCATTAATTCACCCTTTACCTTGCCATTATCTTTTACGATAATGTTCGGTAAATCCCCTGCATGAGCACCTTCAGGATGAAGCAGACCGTGCTTTTTTTATCGGGATTTAAGTCATTGCCAGCTGTTTTAAAATCCGGGCCTTTGCACTCTCCTTTTTCAGTGATGTGAATGGCATGCTCACCAGCAAGCAAATTTTTTAAATTCAAGGTTAGTTTGACACCACTCGCTTGCTCCTGAAGACCTATCGTACCTACTGAATCGCCTTTTTGATCAACCAATTTCACATCTATTTTCGTTGGATTTTCATTCGCGCACCCAGCTAATAATACAATCGGAATGAGAAAACATAATCTTCGCAATTGGGCTTCCCTCCCATAAGGAATATCGCCCTTAGTATGCCCTTTCAAACAGTGAAAAAATAAAAATAAAAAAGGGAAGCTTTTTAGCTGCCCTTTGAGATGTTTTGCCTGTTGATTTTTTCCTCTAGCTCTTTCGTTTTTGCTTCTTCACGCTTTGATACCTTTTTAATTAAGCGAAAGGTCAAAACCGCGGCAATAAAAAAGATTAAAAATGAAATCGATGCTGGAATATACTCTGTTTTATCCTCTGGAAAGTACAAAAATAATGCTAACACATACTCGTTAATCATGTTTTTCCCCCTTCTGCTCTAGGCAGGATCCCCATGACCTATTATAACAAGGACTAGTCCAGATTGGTCAACCAAAACGATTTCCACTTTTATGGCTACTCTTTCACTACGATCGACTTAATTACCACATCGTTCTTTGGCTTATCTTCAGCATTAGTTGGCGTTGCAGCAATCTTATCCACTACATCCATACCGTCAATTACTTGACCAAATACAGTATGCTTAAAATCAAGCCATGGAGTTCCACCTTTTTGATAGGCATCGCGGATTGGTTCAGGATAATTTTCAAGGAGGCTTTCCGCCTGTGGGTCCAGCTTTGAATTTTGGACGATAAAGAACTGGCTTCCATTTGTATCCTCACCTGCATTTGCCATTGATAATGCGCCGCGAATATTATAAAGACTTTCTGAGAATTCATCTTCAAAATTCTTTCCGTAAATACTTTCACCACCGCGACCTGTTCCGGTCGGGTCTCCGCCTTGAATCATAAATTCATTCATGACTCGATGGAAAATCAGTCCATTGTAATAACCATCTTTGCTGTGAGTAACAAAGTTTTCAACTGCTTTCGGTGCATATTTAGGGAATAGTTTAATTTTAATCATTCCCATTGATGTTTCCATTTCAACTAGAATTTCATCTTCGCCAACCTCACTTGATAACTGTGGATATTCACGATCTTCTTGAGCCTGTTCAGTCTCATTATTATTCTGTTCAACTGCTTCATTATTTGTTTCTTGACCATTTCCATTTGTATTGGCATTTTCATCGTTGTTTCCACAAGCTGACAAAAGGAATAGGACGGTTATAATCATTAAAACTCGTAATTTCATTTTTTTCTCCTTTAAAATCTTGATTTGTTTTCCTTATTATAACCATAATGATTAAAGAGTCCAATTGTCATGAAGGAGGAACTATAATGAGTGAATTAAATGTTGGCGATAAAGTGACAGCCATCTATAAAACAGGAAAATATATAGGGGAAATTACCGACATTCGGCCTCAACACTATTTAGTCCGTACCCTAGCTGTTGCGAAGCACCCAATGCAAGGTGATCTACACCATCCAAAGGATGCGGATGTCGGTTTCTTTCACCAGCGTCGTGCACTTGCGTTTCGCGAGCAGGCCAATATTCCAAAACAAATGGTTAAACCTTACGAAGAAGTTATACCGGATTACTTAGAATCACTGAAGGAAGCGCTTGATAAAATGAAGCAGGAATTAACGGAGAAAGCGACAGCCTGGTCACAACAAAGCCTAACACTGATTGAAGAACTAGAGCAGGATTATTTTAAAGCGTAACAAGAAAAGCGCAAGCGCCTTGCTCAGCGACGTATGGACTGGAGCCCTTCCGACTGAGATAAAGGAAACACGATGAGCACGTAAGTAGCGAATCGATGTTGACTTATCGTAGGGAGGGAGGGTGAAGTCCACTAGGCGCTAGGCGCTGGAGCTAGACACCCATCAAATTTTTATGCTTTCTTAAACTATTAAAAAGCCAAATCAGTTTGAGGTGATTTGGCTTTTTATGCGAATTTATTTAATAGCTTTGAAAAATCAACTCGATCACCAATTGTTGGTGGTTTTGGTTTTTCTAAATATTTCTTATCCTTTTCGACTAATTTAAAAATATTATAGGTAGTTAAAGCATCATCCAAGGCGCGATGGTGTTTACCAGTACCCTCTTTACCATACTCCTGAACTGCTTTCCACAGTCCAGTTTGATTTTGGTCACCAAAAAAGCGCTTATATTCCATCGATAAATCCACTTCTTTACCATTAAACGGAAACACATTTCCGCTTCGCTGACAATTATGACGAAGCACTCGCATATCCATGTTCCCCCACGTAATAATAGTGGTTGGATATAGGCTATTGAAATCCATCATCTTCTTAACAAGATCTCGAAAAGAAATTCCTTGATCAACCTGCTCCTGAGAAATATGTAGAAATGATTTGCAGCGTTCACTTAAAATAGGGAAGCGGACAGGAGTAACAAATGAGGAAAACTGTTCATTAACGTGCTCGCCTATGACAGAAACGATTCCTGCCTCGATTATTTCCGGATAAAACCCTTTAAATCTTTCACTTCTTTCAGGCATAGTAAACTCAAAATCAATAAATAAATATTGATGGTCCTCTCTCATTAATTCACCTGCTTTCTTAACCTCTCGACTGCTTTCAAAATATTTAATTTTATTATAACATGAACTTCGGAAATTTTTTAAATTTTTCTATAATGACTCCAAACAAAAAATGCCACCATCAAATTGTACGGCGGCAGTCTCTTTATTTTTTTAATTTAATTATGGCAATAGTGCAACGTGAAATACAGATTGTTTGTCCAATTTCATCGGTAATTTTTATATCCCAAACCATTGTTGTTTTGCCTTGATGTAATAGCGTCCCAACAGCTGTAACCATTCCATCCCTTTTTCCTTTGATATGGTTTGCATTAATTTCAAGACCCACTACCGCTTCAGCTTCTTGATCGACTAGCTTGTAAGCACCAATACTCGCAACTGTCTCAGCCAACGCAACGGATGCGCCTCCATGCAAGAAACCCATTGGTTGTCTTGTTCGTTCATCAACCGGCATGGTTGCCGTAACAGTGCCTTGACCAA
Source organism: Bacillus sp. T3 (assembly GCF_033449965.1). Classification (NCBI taxonomy): domain Bacteria; kingdom Bacillati; phylum Bacillota; class Bacilli; order Caryophanales; family Bacillaceae; genus Bacillus; species Bacillus sp. T3. The sequence continues at coordinate 891,692 of NZ_CP137761.1, read as the reverse complement.
GGTTTGTAATTTTAATACCTAGTGCACCAATCAGTGTCTCATTTAAGTCCATTGTCTTAACCCCTTTTTCAACTTTCGTTTTTACACTTCTTTACTATGCGTGAGGTCCATGACCTCTGATTGCATTGATTTTTTTATGACGTAATCGCTGGATTAGCTTAGCAATAATTAGAATAACAACGACGGACACGATTCCAAACAACAGTTCATTTCCATAGATAAGGATTGTTTCCATCTTATCATTAAACCAATATCCAATTGAGAACATAATAGCCAACCACATGAGCGCTCCACTATACGAAAAAATCACAAACGATTTGAAAGAGTAACGGCCAACTCCATATAAAAATGGTACAAAATTTCGAAAACCAGGCAGGAAATAGCTAAGTGAAAGTGAAAAAGCATGGTAGCGTTCAATTAGCCTAAAAGAAGAATCGATTTTCTTGGAAAACCTTTTCCTTTTTTCAAAAAAATGTAAGAACGGGCGTCCGACAAATCGTCCCAGAACGTAACAAGTGGTTAATGCAGATATGATCCCGATATAAGTTACGGCAAAGGCGATAACAGGATGGAGCACCCTTTCAAATGAAAGAAAGCCAATCGTCATCACAATTACTTCGTTTGGCACAGGAATTCCGAAAATACCAAGCCATAACCATAAGAAAAGACCAAGATACCCATAATTCTCAGTCACTTTTAATATTAAATCCATATCCATCGTCATTCCTCCTATGCGAGCTCATTGAGCTGGAGGTTGTTTAGGTAAAAGGTCTGCTAAAAACATTGATTTACCTTTATATCCCTATTTTCAGTTATTTCACCAGAAATAACAAGAAATAATATGTTAAGAAATCCTTAAGAAACAATGAACAAAATCACTTGAATAGAGTCATCCAAAAGAAATAAAAGGCTGACTCTTAGATTAGTTAACCTACAGAACCAGCCTGTTCATTTTTATATGCCTTTAATTAATAAGGGTAATACGGTGGGTAATAATATGGCGGGTAATACGGTGGATAGTACGGATATGGGTAGTATGGGCGCGGATATAGCAGTGTACTGCCTAATAATCCACCTAACACACCTCCAAGAAATGGACCACCATAGCCAAAGCCTGGTCTGCCATAGCCAAATCCAGGTCTTCCAAAACCAAACCCGGGTCTACCGAAGCCAAATCCGGGTCTTCCAAAACCACCATACGGACGACGAACATCTTCCATTCTGTCTACCTCCTTTTCTTTCTACTCTCTACCTACACTATTTAATATGCAGAAAGGAGGTAATTGGAATGGGCAAAAGCCATGATAGTGAATACGTCTATCCAATACTTTTTAAATGGCCATCCTTACTTTAACGGCTCGAATCGTTCAACTAGTAGGGCAAGCGTTCGGACCATCACACCTGTGGCTCCCGCTGGACCAAGATCATAGTCCTTGTTTGTCGTAGCAGTGCCGGCAATATCGAGATGAACCCATGGAGTATTCTCTGCGAATTCACCTATAAATGCTCCCCCCATAATCATATGCCCTTCACGCCCTGGTGAATTGTTTAAATCAGCAATCTTGCTACTACGAATTCTTTCTTTATCTTTAGGGAATATTGGCAACCTCCACATTTGTTCCCCTGCTTCATTAGATGCCTCTAAAACCTGTTCAAAAAAGCGTTCATTGTTGGTTAATGCTCCGGTTGTGTCATTCCCGAGTGCAATGATGACACCACCTGTTAACGTTGCAACATCAACTAGATAATTTGCGCCATGATGCAAGGCATACGTTACGGCATCCGCTAGGACAAGTCTGCCCTCTGCATCTGTATTTAGCACTTCAATTGTTTTTCCACTCATTGAAGTAATGACATCATCCGGCTTTAGTGCTGCCCCGCTTATCATGTTATCGGTAGATGGAATAACGGCGACTACATTTTGCTCTGGCTTCAATTCACCGATGATCTCCATTGCCCCCAAAACAGCTGCTGCACCGCCCATATCTGTTTTCATCCCAACAATTCCATCCTTGGATTTGATGGAATAACCGCCTGTATCAAAGGTAATCCCTTTACCAACTAGACCAATTACTTCAGTCCATTCCTCTTTTCCCTGATATTTGAGGATAATCATTTTTGGTGGCTCAACAGATCCTTGATTAACCGCAAGCAACGCGCCCATACCGAGACATTCCATCTCTTTTTTTCTAAAATTTCATATTCAAAACCGTATTTTTCAGCTAGCTCCTTCGCGTAATTCGCGATATCTGTCGCCGTTAACATGTTGCCAGGCAAATTCACGAGCGTCCGTGCAGAATTGGTTGCCTGACCAAAGGTGTAACCGACCTGTAACGCTGCATTAATTTCATCTGCATCGTTTAGCTCAGAATAAACCGTGATCAGACTAATTTTCTTTTCAGGCTCATTTGACTTTTGCTTATAGCCTTCAAATTTGTAGGTTGATAACTGAAAGGCTTCACCCAGTGCATGAGCCATATCAAGAACATCCAATTCCCCTCTTACAAATGAATCAAGCGCCACGGCCACCTCAGTCATTTTCATTTTTTGAAGCTCCTTAAAGGCGTATCCTACCGTCTCGCGTACTGCCTCAAAGCTAGCTTCCTTTTCCTTACCTAATCCAACAAAAATCAGTTTTTTTATGTTAAATTTCCCAAGCGTATGTATGACCGTTACTTCTTTTTTCTTTCCTGATATATCATTATTTTTGAACAACTCCGTTAAATTCCCAGCAAATGCCGCATCGACTTCTGCTAAAAATCCTTCAAGCTTAGCAGGACGATCATATACCCCAATCATCATTCCTTCATGAAAATCTGATAAGTCCCATCTATCCTTTAATTGAAACATCCAAAACACCTCCATATCATATATCTACATTATAACGGATACTTAAATTGATATGGGATTTAAACACATATCCCGATTTATTGGAAGCCATAACAAAAAACCAGTAAACCTAATGTTTATAAATGGCATAAATTACTAAACTTGTGGATAATAGAAATATATAATGTGTGCATTACACGTACTCCGCAAATGGATACAATACTAAGGAGGTATCCCAATGGAAATGCTCTCAAATTTCCCATTTTGGTCTGCGATCGCCTCAATCTTTTTTGCTCAGTTTGTCAAGGTTCCGATTCAATTTTTAGCAACCAGGCACATCAACTGGTCTTTATTAACGAGTACAGGCGGAATGCCGAGCTCACATTCTGCAGCCGTGACAGCCCTATCTACCGGTGTAGCTTTAGAAGCAGGATTGAATTCTCCTGTATTTGCCGTATCGGCTTTGTTTGCGATAATTACGATGTTTGATGCGACAGGTGTGCGGAGACAAGCTGGAGAGCAAGCAATTGTTTTAAACCAGCTAGTTGCCGATTTTCATAAAATTATTTTTGAAGCAAAAAACTGGACAGGCAAGCCCGAGATAGAGAAACGGAAAGAATTAAAAGAATTACTGGGACACAAACCCATTGAAGTATTTTTTGGTGGCCTAACTGGAATTGCACTAACCTTGTTGTTATATTTTTTAATTTGATCTTTTTTACTTAATAAAACTCAGAAAAGAAGGCAGATACACTTGTACCCGCCTTCTTTTCTATTTCCGCTCTGTTCGAATGTATTGTTGACGAAACACTTGCATCGATTCATTTTCATTTAGCTCTTTTAGCTTATTTTCGGAAAGTGTTCCTGCTCCCATTTCAATAATATACACATCGAGGGTTCGCTTCCCCCATTCATTGTAAACCTCATCTACTGTATCGTAGTACAAGTCCACTTCATTTCCATTTATCGCCCCACCTTTATCTGCCACGACTCCGTAGCCATATCCAGGGATAAACAAAATCGTGCCAATTGGGAACACATTTAAATCAGCTGCAACCGTTGAAAACAAATCCCGCTTCACCCGAACACCTGAATAGGTGATGCCAAACTCCGGATGATCAGGATTTTTTCCAGGTTGATTCATATCCAGCCGTATAGCCAGTGGCTACGACGGTTTTTTTGGGATACTTTGTCCAATCAATCGCTTCCTCTAATGATTGTGGGCTAGCGGCTGACACATTTGTTGCTAGTATTTGCGTCATGTATTGCCCGAACGTTTCGACTAATTTCTCTGCCAGTTCCATCGGTATAGATGGTAAACCTGAGTCTGCGATTTCAATTTGTATTCGCTGCTTGACACTTGAGAATAAATCTTCTACTTTTACGCCGGAAATAGACTGATAAGTCGTGAGTAATGCGGCAAAAAACAAACAAGACATGATGAACCGCCTTGTCCATGTTTTAAGTTGTTTTATCATAAAACGAATTCTACCTCCCAACTCTATTCATTCCCACCAAAACGTGAATTATGCATCTTAACGTTTTTTATTTTCTAATAAAAAATTGCATAAAGAAAACTCGCCGGTTGGCGAGCCTGTAGGGCGAAGACAAAGGCGTAGTTGCGCTTATACTTTTTTCCTAAAATTTTCATCTACGTCGAATATACATCTCTGCTGGAAATTTATGCTTTCTTAAAGTATAAAAAAAGCCACAGTAAGGATACTGTGGTAACAATGATATTCTTGCTTAATATAGTTAAAACATAAGATATCCTTTTTTGCGTAGTACCTTAATTGTAAATCCTGCTAAGATTGCCCCAGCTAACCCACTTGATAAAATCATCATATCCGCAGGAGCTAAACTGCTCAAAAGTCCACCTAGTTCACGAAATGACTCTTTACTATTTTGAAAGTATTCAATAAACCGAACCTTATCAACTATGAAAATTGCAATAAATGGATAGACAATTGCCATAATCCATGTCATTTTTAATAGCATATTGAGCAAAAAGCCAATTCCAAAAAACAGCACAAAAAACAAAAGCATTGAAATAATAAGCGTAACGATGGTAAGTTCCATCAAGCTCCCTCCCCCTAACACTTCATTTTAAAGTGTACTGAACTTGTCAGAGGTAGTCAATGGATTCGTCTTTTTTCTCGCCGCTATTTCGACCTTTTTTTCATTTTTCAGTTAATATTTCTGATAGATTCTTCTATTAATAGAAAGGCTGTTAGGACATAATTAAAAAATAAGGCTGTGTTAAAGAACAGTGTTGATTTTTGAGCACTCTGTTGATTGGAGCGAAAGGTACGAGACTCCTGCGGGAGAAGGTGTCACGGGAGACCCCACAGGCGCTAAAGCGCCGAGGAGGCTCCCAGACTCCCCGCGGAAAGGGAGTACCTGTAGCGGAAATCAACAGACAAATTCAACACAGCCAAAGATAAAAAGACAACCCTGCTATTGGATTCGATAGCGATGGATTGTCTTTATATATGATAAGTTATTATAGTACGTTAAATTTACCTTTTTTCATGACGAGTGAAGCGCCACCGATAAGCAATAACGCACGGTTATCAACCATTTTTTTCATGAAAGAAGCTTTCGCTCCAACCACTTTCTTTCCGAATACTAAACCAATTGCATCATCGTGACCAAGGGAACAAACAGCACCTTTATTATCAAACTTAAATGTTTCAAGTTCACCCTTACCTCTGATTAATGCTGTTAGGTTTCTAGCCAAGCATTCCCCTTGCTGCATCGCAATTTGTGCAGTTGGTGGGTATGGACGATTAATATCTTCATTAATCATTAGTGAGCAGTCACCGATTACAAATACATTGTCACTTCCAGGTACTCTTAAATCTGCTTGAATCTTAACACGTCCACGCATTGCTTCAATTCCAGATTTTTCAATGATTGAGTTTCCTCTAACGCCAGCTGCCCAAACAACAGTCCCTGCTTTAATTTCCTCAACCTGATCTTCACCTTTAGCTACAATAATTCCTTCTGGTGTACATTCTTTAATGGCTGTTCCGATGCGGAACTCTACCCCTTTTTCTCTAATTGAGCCACAGCGTAGTTAACTAGCTCAGGATCAAATCCTGGAAGAACCATTGGTGCAGCCTCAACACAAATAAGTCTTACTTTACTTTTATCTACATCGTACTCTCTGCATAATTCTGGAATACGATTTCCCATTTCACCAAGGAATTCGATACCAGTGAAACCAGCACCACCAACAACGATCGTTAGTCGATCATCCTTCTTTTCCTCTTCATTTTGGTAAGTTGCAAATTGTAGTTCGATGTGTTCGCGAATTTGTCGAGCTGCATTTACGTTTACAATAGAGAAAGCATACTCTTTCAAGCCTTTGATACCAAATGTTTCAGATTCCCCGCCAAGTGCGATAACTAGATAATCATAATTTAGTTCACCGTTCTCCAAAATCACTTTCTTTTCAGCGGTCTTAATTTCAATCGCACAATCTTGAACAAATTCTACTTTGCTACGATCAATAACATTACTGATTGGATAGCGAACACGGTCATGATGAAGCGTTCCCGCTGATGCCTCGTGAAGCCAAGTTGTTTCATAGTGGTAATCATTTTTATTTACCAATGTGATATCAGCTTCATTTACACCTACCATTTTTTGCAATCTTGTAACAGTCATTAGGCCGCCATAGCCAGCCCCTAAAACAACTATTTTCGGCTTACTCAAAGTAATCCATCCACCTTTTTTCTTATTTTTAAAAATCCATTCTTTTTATCTGTTGGATGCTGATTATTTCTATATCCTAGAGAAGTTTGTGAGATACTTCACTTTCATAGACAAAAAATCGTTAAAAAATCGTCACAAAAAATTAACATAATTCCAAGATTATAATATTCCATTTACAATTCATTTTCAAGCACGAAAAGCCTACTTTGTTAAATTTTCAATTTTCTAATAATATTTACCCCTATTCTTAGAGCAATTTAAACAATTTATGGTATTATAAATTAAATAAATGCAAGCACATTTGTTGGGGGGTTATCGCGTGAAGGAAGATCAGCAAGTTTATGACATTACCATCATTGGCGGGGGTCCAATTGGATTGTTCACCGCTTTCTATGGTGGAATGAGACAGGCAAGTGTGAAGGTTATTGAAAGCTTACCACAACTTGGCGGTCAATTAGCCGCGCTTTATCCCGAAAAATACATATATGATGTAGCAGGCTTTCCTAAGGTTCGGGCACAAGAGCTTGTAAACAACCTAAAAGAGCAAATAACTAAATTTAAGCCAACTGTTGTACTTGAGCAAGCCGTTGAAAAAGTAGAAAAACAAGAAAATGGCACGTTTAAATTAACAACCGACAAAGAAGTGCATTTTACAAAAACTGTCATTATTACAGCTGGGAACGGCGCCTTCCAGCCACGTCGCTTAGAATTAGAAAGTGCGGCTCAATATGAAGCCAAAAATCTTCATTATTTTATTGATGATCTTAACCAATTCGCAGGTAAAAAGGTCGTAGTATTTGGTGGGGGCGACTCTGCAGTCGACTGGACCCTAATGTTAGAGCCAATTGCAGAGAAAGTAACCATCATTCATCGTCGCGATAAATTCAGAGCACACGAGCATAGTGTTGAAAACCTTCAAAACTCAAATACTGATGTTAAAACTCCTTTTGTTCCGGCAGATTTAATCGGAAATGAGGCCGGTATTAAGCAAGTCGTAATAAAAAATGTAAATGATGAGAAATTGGAAAATATTGATGTCGATGCCGTAATTGTCAACTACGGTTTTGTCTCTTCTTTAGGTCCAATTAAAGAATGGGGACTTAAAATTGAAAAAAACTCGATTGTCGTAAACTCTAAAATGGAAACAAACATCCCTGGCATTTTTGCAGCTGGCGATATTTGTACTTATGATGGAAAAGTTAAGCTGATTGCCTGTGGTTTTGGCGAGGCACCAATCGCGGTAAGCATGGCAAAACATTACATTGATCCAAAATCAAAAATCCAACCAATGCACAGTTCTTCAATGTTTAAATAAAGAAGAAAAGCGGAAGGCGCTTAGCCTTAGGCGACAAGCACAAGACGAGCCGGCCGAAAGGTTGTTCTTTGACCTTTTGGACGGATTGTTCGAAAGGCGGAGGCGGCTTGCACAGGGGCGACAGGCATAAGACGAGCCAGTCGGAAGGTTGCTTTTTGACCTTCTGGCTGGATTGGCTTATGACCCCGAGCCCCTAGCCGCTGCAGCTAGACAGACTTGTGACCTCGAGCCGATGGCGCCTGGAGCTAGACCACCCATCAAAATTTTATACTTTCTTTACTTTTAAAAAAGAAAAGCAAAGTGGAAAATTCCACTTTGCTTTTTTATATTAACACTCTTCAGGTTTACCTTCGTTTGTTGCTGTACGGAACGATGATCCACATCCGCAAGATGCAATGGCATTTGGGTTATCGATCGTGAAGCCGCCACCCATCATTGATTCTTTAAAATCAATCACTGTGCCTTTGAGAATAGGCTCGCTTTCTGCATCAATGAGAACAGTGATGCCATGTTGTTCCAGCTTCGTATCTGTATCGCTTATTTCATGATCAAATCCCATTCCATAAGAAAGACCGCTACAGCCTCCGCCTTGAACTCCAACACGTAAAAACGCTCCGTCCTCATCATTTTGTTTCATCATATCTTTAATTTGAAGTGCTGCTGCTTCAGTAATGGTGATAATTTGTTCCATCCTTTTCACACCTTTCTCGGAACACTTTTATTAACAGTATATACACTAACAATAGATGACTCAACTAATGTGATTGCCTAATTTTTTCAAACCGCCTTCACTTTTCGTTTTGTCTAGCTCCAGCGGCTAGCCCCTCGAGGTCACAAGCCAATCTGTCCAAAAGGTCAAATTACGACCTTTCAGCCAGCTTTTCTTGTGCTTGTCGGGGCTGAGCAAGCCGCTTCCGCTTTTCGTTTTGTCTAGCTCCAGCGGCTAGCCTCTCGAGGTCACGAGCCAATCTGTCCAAAAGGTCAAATTACGACCTTTCAGCCAGCTTTTCTTGTGCTTGTCGGGGCTGAGCAAGCCGCTTCCGCTTTTCGTTAAAACATCGGGTTTTCTTCAATGAATTGATATATTTTTTCAACCAGTTCGTCTGGTGTAGATCCCTTAATAATTTCACCATTCACTACTGCAAATAATGTCGATTCACAAATACCACAATAGCTCATACAGCCATACTCTATAACATCTAAATTCGGGTCTCTTTGAAGAGCCTCGAATGCTACTTGAGATCCTTTTACTAAATTACCAATACAAAATTCGACCATTGGCTTAATCAAGTCACTCACCTCTCTCTACTAATTTCATATGCTACTCTTCTTGATATTAAACGTCAATTCCTTTAATCAAAAGATTTGGTACGTTTTCGTTTGGAAATTGTTGAGATTTTGTGACAACTTCGTTATACTGAAAAGTGTTTATAATTGTCGAATTATACAAGTTTCTTGTATTAGCAACTAGTTAGCATTTTCACTGTTTTTATGTGATTAAAAAACTTCTCATCTATAGAGTTCAATCATCAAAGTTTACTTATTTTGATTTTAATAGAGATACATAGAGAAAGCAGTTCATGGAAGCTGCTATATATTTTGGGGAAAAGGGGAAAAAATGCATGAAAAATCTTGTTATTCTTGGTGGCGGATATGGCGGAATGCGCATATTGCAACGTCTGTTACCAAACCAGCTTCCAGGATGATGTTTCCATTACACTTGTAGACAGAAGTCCTTACCATTGTTTAAAAACGGAATTTTACGCTTTAGCAGCAGGTACCATTTCCGATCAGCATGTACGCGTTCCATTTCCTTCCCATCCTAGAGTTCAACTTCAATATGGAGAAATCACCTCCATTAATCTCGATGAAAAAACCATTTCTTTAGAGGAACAAGCTTCCATTAGCTTCGACGACTTGATTATCGGTCTTGGCTGTGAGGATAAATACCATAATGTTCCTGGTGCTGATCAATTTACTTACAGCATTCAAACAATTGAAAAAGCACGAAATACTTACCAAGCCCTCAACAACCTTGCACCGGGTTCAGTAGTAGCCATTGTTGGAGCAGGACTAAGTGGAGTAGAACTTGCGAGTGAATTAAATGAAAGCAGGAAAGATTTAAAAATAAAGCTATTCGATCGTGGTAATTTTATTCTATCTGCTTTCCCTGAGAAATTGAGCACGTATGTTGAAAACTGGTTCGATACAAATGGCGTTGACATCATTAATAATGCCAATATTACACGAGTCGAAGAAAACGTCCTCTACAACCATGATGCACCAATGGATTTTGATGCGATTGTTTGGACAGCAGGTATTCAGCCTGTTAAAGTAGTTCGAGACCTAGATGTTGACAAAGATAATCAGGGCCGCGTTATTTTGACGCCGCAGCACAACATCCCTAATAATGAACATGTTTATGTTTTGGGCGATTGTGCCAGCCTGCCTCATGCTCCAAGTGCACAGCTCGCAGAGGGACAGGCTGAACAAATTGTTCAAGTATTAGTGAATCGCTGGAATGGCGAGGAGCCGCCTGAATCCTTCCCGCAAATTAAATTAAAGGGTGTTCTAGGCTCGCTTGGTAAAAAGCACGGCTTCGGAATGCTTGTTGATCGACCGATTACGGGGAGAGTTGCGCGACTGTTAAAATCAGGAATTTTATGGGTTTATAAGTATCATAATGGATGATGATATGTAGAAGAAGATTCGCTTGGGAAGTAATCTCCCAAGCGTTTTTTTGTGTAATAGAAGTTGTTCGGTTAGCTATTTCCGATTCAAGCGATTCCTTTATTCCGCCTTATACCCATTATTCTCCATTTCCGCAAAGATCACTTTTAGCCTTGGGCTGCCTTCACCAACGATGTTTCCGTTGATCACAACAACAGGATAAAATAAATCCTCGTCGATGACCTTCTGTGCAAAATCCATCTTTACCCGATCTCCACTTGGTGGATTAAAAATATCCACATAGGAGAGTTCAAAATGCTGATTAGGAAATTTTCGGCTGATAGCAGCCTCTAACCATTCTATCGTTTCCTTTGATGAAGGGACCGAAACACAACTGGAACAAACCTGCTCAGCCCCGTATACAATTATTTCCAAACCTTCTCTATCCATCCCACCCCTCCTTTTTTATAAATTATCTATAATAATATTCTAATATTATTCACCTTTTTATGTTAGTTTTACGGTTTCGGGAATAGATTTTTATGGTTGTTCTGATTATAATAAGATTAAGGAAAGGAGTAGATTGAATGTCTGAGCAAGATATGTTAGTACAAGTTCAAGAAGTATTAGATAAATTACGTCCATTTCTTTTACGTGATGGCGGTGACTGCGAACTAGTGGATGTTGAAGATGGCGTTGTAAAATTACGCTTATTAGGTGCTTGTGGCAGCTGCCCAAGCTCTACTATCACACTTAAAGCTGGTATCGAGCGCGCTTTATTAGAAGAAGTACCGGGCGTTGTGGAAGTCGAACAAGTATTTTAATTTCAAAAAACAGGGCTGAATTCTTCAAGGAATTCAGCCCTGTTTTTTATTTTCCACATTTTTCAAATTTGCATTCACTGACAATTGAACCGTTTTGATCAACTTCCAAAGGCAATATGTCCATTTCTGGAAACTGTTCAATTAACGCTTCTTCTAATGCTCGACCAGCACCTTTTTCAGCAAAACACAGAATAGAAGGACCAGCACCACTTAACGCTGCACCGAATGCACCAGACTTTAAAGCTGTTTCTTCAACCTGTTCAAAATGTGGGACAAGCTTGCGGCGATATGGCTGGTGGTAGCGATCCGCTTTCATCATTTTACCAGCAAGCTCGTAATCCCCTGACAATAGAGAAGAAACAAGTAAGTTCCCGACTGCACCAGAGGCGACTCCTTCTGAAAATGGTACCTGCTCTGGCAGTACGTTACGTGACGCCTTCGTTAACAATTCCTCTTTTGGTACAACCGCCACTAAATCAAGACTAAGATTTCTGAAAACAGCTTTATACACTTCTTCATCTGTTTGGTAGCCAATGAACAAGCCGCCATAAATGGAAGCTCCCACATTATCTGGATGGCCTTCCATCTGAGATGAAATGACAAGTTTTTCATCTTGCGTTAAGTTTAGCTCACACATACAGTCTGCTAATTCAATTCCGGCAACAATTGCCGAAGCACTTGAACCTAATCCTCTTGTCAGAGGGATGTCACTTGATACCTTTATCGTGCAAGGCGGCATTTTTTTGTCATATAAGGACGCTGTCTGAATCGCAGTTTTACAAATAAAATTATTCTCATCTGCTGGGAATTCCGCTAGCTCCGGGCTCTCTGGAATCACTTCCCAAGCCTCGCTCTTCTCTGCCTTAATGGTTAGGTAAAGATTTACAGCTAAGCCGATGGAATCAAATCCAGGTCCTAGATTTGCCGAACTGCCAGGCACTTTGATAACAAACATCCCGTCCTCACTCATTGATGGACAACTCCCTTAATATAGTCCGCAACAGCTTTTTCATCGTTTGGTAACGATACTGGTTTGATTGGACTTGCAGAAATTGCTGTATCTGGGTCTTTTAAGCCGTTTCCAGTAAGGATGGCAACAACCGTCGATCCTTTAGGAATCTCACCTTGCTGTACCTTTTTATAGACACCTGCGATTGAAGCAGCAGAACCAGGCTCCGCAAATACCCCTTCAGTTGCAGCAATTTTACGGTATGCGGCAAGAATTTCTTCATCGGTTACCTCATCGATTAAACCATTTGATTCTTTTCCAGCATTGACCGCTAATTCCCAGCTCGCCGGATTTCCGATTCGGATTGCCGTGGCAATGGTTTCAGGGTTTTCAAATACGCGATTATGAACAATGGCTGCCGCACCAGCCGCTTCAAAGCCAAACATTTTTGGTAGTTTATGACCTTTTTTCTCATGATATTCTTTAAAGCCTTTCCAGTAGGCACTAATATTTCCTGCATTTCCAACTGGAATAGCTAAAATGTCCAGGAGCTTCACCAAGCTGATCACAAATTTCAAATGCCCCTGTTTTTTGTCCTTCAAGTCGATATGGATTAACAGAGTTTACGAGTGCGACTGGCTCTGTTTCACTAATTTTGCGAACCATAGCTAACGCTTGGTCAAAGTTTCCTTCGATTGAAACGATTTCTGCCCCGTACATAACAGCTTGTGCTAGCTTTCCAAGAGCAATTTTTCCTTCAGGAATAACTACAATACATTTCATTCCTGCGCGAGTTGCATAGGCTGCTGCTGCTGCAGATGTATTTCCTGTTGATGCACAAATTACAGTGTCTGCCCCTGCTTCCTTTGCTTTCGCAACAGCAAACACCATTCCGCGATCCTTAAATGATCCAGTTGGGTTTGCCCCCTCAGTTTTTACATATAGGTTAATTCCCAATTCCTCAGAAATCTTCTCAAGCTTAATAAGTGGAGTATTCCCTTCATTAAGCGTTAATGCTGGTGTATTTTCGGTAACGGGTAAAAATTCTTTGTATTCTTCAATTAAGCCTTTCCATCTCATGCTCTTTCGCCTCTTTCCACACGATATGAACTTTTGATTTCCTTCACAGCGTGTAAATCTTTTAATTCATTTAGGATTTCCTCATAGTCTTTTAAACTTGCATGGTGTGTTACAAGAACAATTTCCGCAAGCTCTTTACGCTTTAACGGCATTTGAAGAATCTTCTCAAAGCTAACTCGATGTTTTGAAAAAATTCCAGTAATGTCAGCAAATGCGCCAACTTCATCATATACGTGCAAACGCAAGAAATATTTTGAAAATATTTCGTCTGAGCTTTTTAAATTCTTTGGAAATTGCGGTGTAACTGCACTTCGGCCATTAACACCGAGACGCATATTTTTGACGACACCCACAACGTCAGACACGACTGAAGTGGCAGTTGGCAAGCTACCTGCACCAGGTCCGTAGAACATCGTTTCCCCAACAGCTTCCCCAAAAACATAGACGGCGTTGTACTCGTCATTTACAGATGCAAGCGGGTGTGTATCAGGTAATAATGTTGGCTGAACGCTAACATCTACCTTTTCACCATCACGACGAGCGATCCCAAGTAACTTCATCGTATAGCCTAGCTGCTTAGCATATTTTAAGTCATCCTCTGTAATTTGCGTAATTCCGGTGACTTTTACATCATCAAGATCTACTTTCATCGAAAAGCCTAATGTAGCTAAAATCGTCATTTTGCGGGCAGCGTCTAAGCCTTCTACATCTGAAGTCGGATCGGACTCAGCATATCCTAGTTCCTGTGCTTCCTTTAATACTTCTTGATAGGCAACACCTTGCTTAGTCATTTTGGTTAAAATGAAGTTTGTCGTTCCATTGACGATTCCCATCATTTTGGTAATCCGATCTGAAGCAAGTCCATCTACTAAGCTACGAAGAATTGGAATTCCGCCGGCAACACTTGCTTCATAAAATAAATCACAGCCATTTTCAGCCGCAACTGTATGTAACTCTGTACCGTAAACAGCCATCAAATCTTTATTAGCTGTTACAACATGTTTCTTTTTCCTAAGAGCTTCAAGGAGATATTCTCTTGTTTTTGCGACCCCGCCCATGACTTCAATCACAACGTCAATATCTGGATCATCTAAAATATCGGCTTCATTGGTGGTTAATAATTCTCTGGATACTTCCACTGCTCTTGGCTTATTTATATCATTAACAAGGATTTTTTTCACCTTTATTGGACATCCAACTTGATGCATTAATTTATCTTGATGGTTCTCGATAATCGTAACGACACCAGAACCAACCGTACCTAAACCTAGTAATCCTACTGAGATAGCTTTCATACGATAACCCCCTGCCCTTTGTACTCTTAGAATGAACAACTGTATTTATATAAAAGACATTATATTTCTAGTTTTCAGATTTTACAATAGTTTTTTACCCCCTTTTCGAAGTTAATCGCTTTCATTGAAAAAAACCTGTGAAAATCATTTCCACAGGTTTCACTTTACATTAATGGGTACCTTGTAAATTCCATTGTTTGTTAACTAATGTTTTCGGATTCTCACCTGTTAAGACATTAAGAATGTTTTCTACACACAATTTCATCATGGTTGTTCTTGTTTCAACGCTTGAGCTACCGATATGTGGGAGTGCCACAACATTTGTCAGCTTAAGCAGTGGATGATCGACTGAGATTGGCTCTCTCGTAAACACATCCAGTCCAGCACCAGCGATTGTTCCATTGATAAGAGCATCATAAAGAGCATTCTCATCAACAACGGGGCCTCTTGATGCATTAATAAAAATAGCAGAAGACTTCATTTGTTTAAAGACCTCAGCTGTGAACAGGTTTTTCGTTTCATTCGTTAGCGGTGTTAAGCAAACAATAAAATCAGCGCGAGTAACAAGCTCGTCAAAGGACACATACTGTGCACCAATTGCTTGCTCGACTTCTGGCTTTCGTGAGCGGTTATGATATAAAATCTCCATGTCAAAACCAGTTGCTCGCTTGGCAACTGTTTCACCGATTTTCCCCATTCCAACAATCCCAATTGTCTTATGATGAATGTCATGGCCAGCAAGTAATAACGGACTCCAGCTTTGCCATTTACCATCTTTAACAAATTCAGCTGCTTCAATTAAGCGGCGTGCGGTTGCCATCAATAAACCAAAGGTTAAGTCGGCAGTCGTATCTGTTAGGACTTCAGGTGTATTGCAAATGGCTATTCCTCGGCTCGTCGCTGTATTGATGTCAATATTATCGTAGCCAACTGCAAGGTTTGCAATAACCTTCAATGATTCACCTGCAATGATTACTTCTTCGTCAATTTTATCAGAGAGCATCGTTAGCAAGGCATGTGCCTTTTTGGCTTCTGCTAATAAAACTTCGCGGGGAACAGGGACATCTTCCTTATCCCACATGTTTACGGTAAAGTGTTCTGTTAATTTTAAAATAGCATTTTCGGGTAGTTTTCTTGTAATAAAAATATAAGGTTTCATATTTTACCCCATCTCTGTATATCATGATTACTATATTAATATACTACAAGAAAAGGTTTTCATGAAGTATTATGGATTGAATTTTCAAATTATATCCGTTTCAGCCAATCAAGTTCTGGAATGCGGTACGCTCTAACCGGTGCTTCAACGATTTGATAAAATACTGCTAAAAACTGCTCATACTCACTCGAATGATTTAGTAGCTTTTGCAGTCTGTCTTCTAATGTATGCCTAGTTTGCTCCGTACTAGAAACATAATACCCCTCAATACATTCGAAGTAATGAAGCGGAAAGATCATTCTCGCGTAAAGTAGGCGCCAAGAAAATGGAGAAAGCTTTGAACGGCTTTGATAATCGAAAAAAAATTGTTTAACATCTGGTTCATACGTCTGGCTGTTATGAAAGTATCGTTCCCTTGTCCATTCGGCTAAATCACGACTGCTATGGTCCATAATCCATTCAAACGGATTTTTAAATACCGCTTCTTCACCCCAAGTCGACTCAGAAAAACGCTCATGACATACTGTCCCATGATCAACACTTGTTGGCTTTTCATCTATTTCTGTATCAACAAGATATTGAATTGCATTTTCCGCTAACCCCATATAATACGGGAAGGATTCCATAAACATTTTTTCAAACTCATTTTCTGGATATTGATATATTTTAGAGGACCAAACACCTTCCATTTGATCTAATCTTTTTTCCCAAATTTGCTTCCATTGTCCTAATCGGCTCATTTTATTAATCGGTACTGATAAAGTTCTTCCGCGTTGGTGGAATTTTGCTAGCTTTCGTCCGAGCGGTGATGTTGTTTTTCGTTTCATTCCGCTTCTACAAGCTAATACACAGGCTTTTTCATTTTTCCATTCACTTACTATTTCACCTGTTTTAGAAGGAAAAAACAACGGAACGGTTTTGTCACCTGTGTAGGCCAAATGCTGAGTAATCTTCTGAAGTTCAACAATTTCCTCTTGATCCTGTTTAACTGGATGAATTAATAAATACAGTTGATCGCCTCGTTTGCATGCTGAGTAACGTCCAATCGACAGCTCCTCCTCAGCTTTAATTCCATATTGCTGTTCAAGCCATGGTTGAATCATCCTTTTCACCTCTTTAAAAGGCATTAATAAGCTTTTCCCTATTGTAACTATATGAAATTTTTGCTAAAAACTTGTTTGTAACTTATTATTAATAATGAATAATCAAATTTTTATGGGAAAAGATGTTGGTGAAGCCTGTATTATAGGAGCATATTTTATTAAAAAAACGTATATATATAGGAAAAATACAGAAGAAAAGGTGAGCATATGGAGGAAGAAATTAAAGTCGTAAAAATGTCTGATAAAACGGCTATTAAGCTGTTAAATGACAGAGGAGTCCAAATTGAAGATATTGCAAAATTAGTCTATTACCTCCAAGAAAAATACCATCCTAGTTTAGACATGAAGGATTGCATTCACAATGTTGAGCGCGTCCTAGCTAAGCGGGAGGTTCAGAATGCCATTATTACAGGAATTCAGCTTGATGTGTTAGCTGAGAAAAAGTTATTAGAAGGACCATTACAAGCTATGATTGAAACAGATGAAGGGCTTTATGGTGTTGATGAAATTTTAGCCTTTTCCATCGTCAACGTTTATGGTTCAATCGGCTTTACCAATTATGGATACATTGATAAGCAAAAACCAGGAATTTTACAGGAATTAAACGATAAATCATCAGGTAAAATCCATACGTTTTTAGACGACCTTGTTGGGGCAATTGCAGCAGCTGCCTCAAGCCGATTAGCACACCGCGCAGCCAATGTGGACTAATCGAAAAGCGGAAGCGGCTTGCCCAGGG
The DNA here is from genome assembly GCF_033449965.1 of Bacillus sp. T3. Taxonomy (NCBI): domain Bacteria; kingdom Bacillati; phylum Bacillota; class Bacilli; order Caryophanales; family Bacillaceae; genus Bacillus; species Bacillus sp. T3. Next base: position 874,009 of record NZ_CP137761.1, on the reverse strand, counting down.
GCGACAAGCATAAGACGAGCCGGACGGAAGGTTGTTCTTTAACCTTCTGGCCGGAATCGACTTATGACCTCGAGCCCCTAGCCGCTGGAGCTGGACAAATCGAAAAGCGGAAGCAAGGTTAGAAAAAGTGTGTGGCAATTCTTCTGGTTGATACACCCAGGTTGATTAGAGTGGAAGGTGCGAAGACTCCTGCGGGAGCAGTGGGACAGGTGAGACCCCGCAGACGCGTAGCGACGAGGAGGCTCACCGCCCACCCCGCGGAAAGCGAAGCACTTGGAACGGAAATCGACCGGTCAATTAGCATGACAAAATAAAAAATGCCGAGAAAGATACCCTGTCTCGACAATCTGAGGAGGAAATCTGCTTTGCAGTTTCCTCCTTTTCTTATTATTAAAACTCTGTCCACTCATCCAAGGAATTGATGGTGTACGTTGGTTGAATCGTATATCCCTTTAGATGCTCCTTCGTTGTCACCCAGGTGTGAACGAGCAGCGTGTCCAGCCCAGCATTAATTCCAGCCATAATATCGGTTGCATAATTATCGCCGACCATTAACGTTTCTTCCTTTTTCGTCCCTAATACCTTTAACGCTTGTTCCATAATGATGGATTCAGGCTTACCGATAAAAATAGGATTCGTTTCTGTTGATACGGTGATGACGGATGTTAATGCACCGTTACCTGGTAATAGCCCTCTTTCAGTCGGTATCGCTATATCCCCATTAGTGGAAATGAACGTTGCACCATTGCGAATCGCAAGACAAGCTACTGCATATTTTTCATAGCTAATTCCTCTATCAATCCCAATAACGACATAGTCTGCTGTCTCAGAGGCATTTGAAAAGCCCTTCTCCTCTAACGCATGCATAATTCCTTCTTCGCCAATCGCAAAGATAGAAGCATTTTGTTTTTTATCATAAATATAATTTGCTGTTGCTTGGCTTGTCGTAAAAACTTGATTATCCTCTGAGGGAATGCCAAATGACCGGAGTTTTTGTGCGACCTGCTCTGGCGTCCGTGAGGAATTATTCGTCACAAATAAATAAGGAATCCCTTTGTGGTAAAGTTTTTGAACAAACTCGACTGCCTCAATAATTCGCTCTGTCCCACGGTACATCGTTCCGTCTAAATCAATTAGATATCCACTATACTTTTTCATTTACTCACTCCCTCTTGTAGCATATCTTAACCTCTGTGGCTTCAGTCCATTTATAAGGCCCACAGAAATTTCCTCCTTATATGAATACAACAAAACAATGCTCCCAAGTTTGGAAGCATTGTTTATTCCCAGACTAACGTCTAAATGCAGAAACTGGTCCGAGCTCATTTTGCAAATAGTTGCGAACGAGCGGAGCAAATTCCTTTAGGATAGGCAAGGTTTCTGTAAAATCCGTTTGCAATTGTTTATGGTCCACTTCGGTATAGTGCTGAACAAGAATTTTGCGATATGGAATAATTCTCTTTAATGCTAGACTTAGTTCTTGTGTGACTACCTTTTCATCTGTCAAAATATCAATGATGTCTTCGTAGCTACCTGGATCGCGCATAATGAAGCCATCAATAATATCATTCCCAACATCCAATATGGCTTCAATCATGATATGGGGAATTCGCTCAAGTGCAGCTTTTTCATATGGTGTTTCCCAATCTTTCTTTTGCTCGAACAATTCGATTTGTTTTTCTAAATGTACTAAAATCACTTCAATTTTATCTCTATCCACAAAATACATGCAGCTTCATCCTTTCGCTATTTAATTCCGGTTGAAAAGCAAAATTATTTTATTTTTTAAAAAATTTGATAAGATAGGCATATGTACGTATTTTATCGTGTAATTCTTAGGAGGTCATTATGACAAATCGTTACTTTTTATATGATGATAATGAGGAATCTAAAACTCGCTATGTGAGCTTTGTAGGTGATACACAAAGATTTGACTTAGCGATTGTGCAATCACAGCGCTTTTATGGCAAACAATTAGTTCTTGACCTACAAGGAAATCGGTTTGCGATTATCGGTCCTGATGATTTAGAGGAAGAAGGCTATCTCGAGCATGCTTACCAGCTCTCAGAAGAACAGGCAGCTGAACTTCGAGGCTTCCTCTATGAAACCCTCTAAACTGTAGGGAGCCATTTATGAGCATGTAAAATAACGTGGGTCAGATTAAGTATATCTGACCAATTGTTATTTTTTAACTTTTTTCATGACAAAATAAGCACAACCAAAATTGCAGTACTCATATAAGTATTCGGTTAATGTACTGATTTTAGTATCGAATGTTGCCTTTTGATTTTGATCATCAAAAAATCCCTTCAGACGAAGCTGACCATAACCCCAATCTCCAACAATATAGTCGTATTTGTTCAATATGTCGCTATATCTTCCTCTAAAAGCTTCCTCATTAAAACCATCTCGTTGATCCTCAATTACTTCATAACAAACATTATTTATACAAATCACGCTCTCCATCCACCTCACTTTCATAGGAATCTGCCTTAACAAAGTTAGTCTTATTTAAATTATAACTTATTCCCCATCAATTACTAAGAGAAAAAGTGTACTTCTTGGTCATTCTAAACATGAGGAGGTGGATAGAATGATAAAAAACCTTGTATTTGCCAGGGATTTGCGGCATATTCGCGTTAACAGCTTGTACCAATGACAATGCAAGTTTGGGAGCAAATGACCCCTACAAAGAAAGCGGTAATACCATCAATGTCAATAATGACCGTGCTGAGCTATATAACGAAGATGATCATAAAAGTATGCGCGACAAAAGTGAAGATTTTGGTTATGTCAGACATCAACGAAATCCAGTCATGGGAACGAATGCGTCAAGTGATCACTATGCTGCAATTGATCGGGAACAGCTAGCCAAAATCATCAGCCAATTTGAAACCGATGTGCCGAATGTTGATGATGTTTCAACCCTTGTCACAGACGATAAAGTTCTGATTGTCTATAAGACTGATTCAAAGGATCGTTCCTTAACGGCAGATCAAGTTAAACGTACGGCAGCATCTGTCGTACCGAGCTGGTTTGATGTTTACGTCACCGACAATACAAACCTTAGACAGGATGTTGAAAACTTTGCTACCCTCGATGCCGATAGCCGCAATATCGATAGCCTAATGGAAAATATAATTAAGAAAATGTCCTTATCACCGCAAGGAAATGATGACCGCAGTAAAGAAGTGACTGATTAATCCCTTAGTCAAATTCATTTATGATGGCTAAAAAGAGTTCAGCAGTAGCTGAACTCTTTATTATTATGCCTCTTTTGCTTCTTGGGAAACTTCCCCAAGAATTTGCTTTTCCTTTGTTGCACTATTTACCTGTTCATCAGCATGATAGGATGAACGTACAAGAGGCCCAGCTTCACAATGACTAAAGCCTTTTTCGAGGGCAATCTCTTTTAATTCCTGAAATTCTTCAGGACTATAATATTTCTCAACCGCCAAATGTTTTTTTGTAGGTTGTAAATACTGACCAATCGTTAGGATATCCACATGGTTCGCACGTAAATCATCCATTGCCTCGATAATTTCCTCTTTTGTTTCGCCAACACCCACCATAATGCTTGATTTCGTCGGTATATCTGGCTGAAGCTCTTTTGCACGCTGCAGAAGCTCCAATGACCGTTCATAAGTTGCTTTCGAACGAACTCTAGGGGTAAGGCTGCGAACCGTTTCAATGTTGTGATTAAGAATGTCTGGTTTAGCTTCCATAATCATCGCAATATTCTCAGCCACCCCACCCATATCAGATGGCAATACCTCGATGCTCGTAAATGGATTTTTACGGCGAATCGCACGGATTGTTTCCGCAAAAACACCTGCACCACCATCTTTCAAATCATCACGGGCTACTGCCGTAACAACAACATGCTTCAAATTCATGAGTTGAACAGAGTCTGCCACGCGTTCTGGTTCCTGTAAATCTAATTCTGAAGGTAAGCCTGTATTGACCGCACAAAAACGACAGGCACGTGTGCAAATGTCACCAAGAATCATAAAGGTTGCGGTTCTTCTTTCACCCCAGCATTCATGAATATTGGGGCATCTTGCTTCCTCACATACAGTATGTAAGCTTTTTTCCCTCATCATTTTTTTTAATCCGACATAGTTTTCATTTGTATTTAGTTTTATTTTTAACCATTCTGGTTTACGTTGTAATTCTCGTCTTTTACTCATAATTCCACACCCTTCGTACATCTTTCATTTGTCACTGTATCATATTGAAAAATCAAGAACAAGCAACGTGCTCGATTACCATTTATTGATATAAATGATTTTTTACAGAAGCTCACAAAATAAATACGAAACCAAAAAGCAAAAAGTTACATCGTTCTATTTTTACAAAGAGAGGAGGATTGTTGTGCGGCTTGTTCTCTTATTAATTATGCTCGTCTCAAGCTTTTTATTATCATCAAATCAAACCTATGCCAATAACCAAGCACAGGCTGAAAAGTATCAGAACAGAATGGAATTATACAAAAAAGTGGAAGCAATCTCGAATATTCCATGGTATTACCTTGCAGCAATCGATCAATATGAGCGCAGTGTTCGTTTATCACGGAAGGATATTCCGAAAGCTGAAGGTACCATTGCTATTTATTTTAAGCCAGAAGTATGGGCAGGGCTATTAAATCCAAATATTCAGGATAATAATCCTTCATCTATCCAATTCTTTGATGGAATGGGCATGGACGGCAATGGAGATGGAAGGGCTAATCTTCAAGATGATGAAGATGTTTTATATGCCTTTGCCAATTTCCTGTTAAACTACGGTGTAGATCATGAAAACATAAAAATCGGCTTATGGGAGTATTATCATCGAGATAAAACGGTTGGGATTATCATAGGCAAAGCTCAGCTCTATCGCCACTTCGGTCATCTTGCTTTAGATGACCATGCTTTCCCTGTTCCAATTCGAAGCAATTTTAGCTATAAAAACACATGGGGGGATGCTCGTGGATGGGGTGGACGCCGAATCCATGAGGGCACAGATATTTTTGCTGGTTACGGGGTTCCAGTACGCGCTACATCGTATGGAATAATCGAAATGAAGGGCTGGAATAAATATGGTGGCTGGCGCATCGGTATTCGTGACATCAATAATAATTATCACTACTTTGCTCATTTGAGCGGTTTTACTAAAGACTTAAAGGTTGGTCAAGTGGTTGAACCAGGTAAAGTAATTGGTGGTGTCGGCAGCTCAGGCTATGGGCCTCCAGGAACTTCCGGCAAATTCCCTCCTCATCTGCATTATGGCATGTATAAGGACAATGGCTATACCGAATGGTCGTATGATCCTTTTCCTCATTTAAAGCTTTGGGAAAGGCAGGACAGGCTTAAAGCTCGTAAAAACAGATAACAGGACTCCTTCAAAGGGAAGTCCTGTTTTTTTATTATTTTTTATCAGGCAATTGCAATGCTGGTGACGATCCCCCGTTGCCATTATTATAGTACTGAGGAACATTTCCTTTCATAATAAACATACCGACTGGAATATTTTCATCAATGGTCGTAACCTTTGTCGCAAAAGGAATAATGATTTGAACATTTACGATAAGATGAACATATACCTGAACATATGCATTATTAATTCCAAAATCTTTAATGCTTGTCTTTACATCTGAACGAACATCTCCAATCGCCGTAAAACGAATCGGGATTTTAGGCCCTAAATTTCCGAGTAATGCATTATTCGTTGCTTGCCCAAGTGGAACGTAGTAAACAATCCCCTCCACATCGTTCTTATCTGCTTTCTCAAATTCCACATCAGTTAATAGTTCTAGCTCAGACAGGTTGCCACTCTCGGCATCCTTTAAATTCTTTTGAATAAGATGGGTTGTTTCGGCCTTAACGCGATTAACAATTTCTGCATTTAACTTTGACATGCCCTCTTGATCTGGAACTGTTTCAATAATGTTTTCAATTTCCATTTCATTGGCAATTTTTTTATTAATCGCATTGCTAATAACAAGCGTGGCAATCTTCCGTGTTTGTGATTCTGCGTAACTAATCAATGTTGGTTTTAATCCCTCATTGACCAGCCATAAACCCATAGCTGTTGAAAAAGTAAAAAAGACAATCGTAAGTAAAAAGACATATCGAAAAGGCAGAGGACCTCTTCGCCGAAGTGGACCTCGAATTCTTGGCAAAATAAATCCCTCCTTACATTGCTATATTTATGCAAGAAAGGAGGGAACTAGCGCAAAAAAGTAAATTTTCTATTTATATATATCCGAAAGGTTCATCATGCTTGTTTTTACACCATTTTCAAAAGTGCATCTCGACCGATCATACCCTTTGTAATCCCTATTTCTTCAGCTTCAAAGGTTACGGATTCTAGCGGTGCATCAAGGAGCTGCTCAAGTGTTTTGACACCAACTGCTCGCCCAGCAATGATTTTCCTATCCTTTAACTTTTCGTTAAGCAAGCCCACGTCTAGTGCACCACACATGATATACCCTTTATCATTGGAAACCACCAGCAACGTAGTTTTCGGAAGTTTTACTGAAACACCAACAAAGGTATGACCCTTTATTTCAATCGGTAACAGTTCTATCAATTTTTCACACTCCTTCCTGTCTTATTTTATGAGCATGAAGGAATGGATGTGTATAGTTTCTAATTCGAAATTTTACTTGTTTTTAACTTCCATTCAAGCAGATCTCTCATAAATTCTGGAAGGAAATAGTTTTTATTTTTCGAACGGAAGATTTCCGGAAAAAAGCGGCCAAATGTAAACATATCGGGAATAGCAACTTTATACTGCTTTGACGGATTAAGCATTTCATCATCAATCATAATTTCAATTCCATGCTTAGATCGATTAAAGGATATTCCACTGTAAATGAATGCGCCCATTACCACCCCGCGGAAACCCAATCCTCTTATTTGAAGGTGTGGCCATTGTTCATCCATCGTATGCAGAAGGACTTCCCTTAATTCGCTTCCATTCAGCAACACGGTTGACGGATTAATCGGATGTGGGCAGATCTCAAGTAAATCAAAGCGGGTAATCGTACCTTTTTTTAATCCATCTAGCAATAGTCCTGAATTGATAAAGGCACAATCTGCCTCACACCATTCGCGCAGGGCATCACATAGCATCGTTGGCAGAGGCGATGCTTGAAAGGAATCAGAATTCAAATCCTTGTCTAGCTCGACTACTTTTTCTGTTAGGAGCTGCTTCCCTTCCTGATAAAAATGAGAAATCATCTCTTTTTCTCGATTGACTTCAGGTAATTCATTACTATCGTAAATAAGTGCTTTTCGCTTTTGAATTTCGTTATTTTCCAGTTCAAGAATGACATGGCCTACAAATTGCCCATATTTTCCTGCGGCACAAATGAGGCTGTTGTCGATGATTTTCCCTTCATGCAAAACATGATGAGTATGTGCTCCTAAGATCACATCAATTTCTGGAAATTGAGTGGCAATCGTTTCATCCTCATTGATTCCTAAATGCGATAATAGAACAATTACATCCGTTTCGTCTTTGAGCTCGTCTATTTGATGTCTTAATTCAATAAAAGGATCGGTAATCTTCCAACCTAATAATTGATAAAGATGTTCATAAAAAACGGTCAATCCAATTAAACCAATTCGGGTTCCCTTTTTTGTCGTTAGGATGGTGTTCGGTTTTGCCCACTGAGGTCGACTGCCATCCTTGTAATAAAGATTCGCAGCCAGAACAGGAAAAGCTGCACGACTATACATTGTGTTGAGTGCCTCGAACGGAAAGGTTATTCCTTCGTTATTACCGATTGTGATTGCACTATAATCGGCTTCATTTAGCAGACTGACATTCCCTTTGCCCATTGTTCCATCAGAATAGGGGTGAAATCGGTCAACATGGTCACCAATATCAAAAAGGTAAACCTCATCACCTACTTGTGCGTGCCACTCTTTTCTTTGTTTAAGGAAGGTATGGATTCTTGGCCAATGTTCAAAATGGCTATGTAAATCATTTGTGTGATATATATGGATGATTTCCATCATCAATCATTCCTTTTTTCAGTAGGGTTATGGTTGAACATTTTTGGAGTAGCTTTTCTCTTTGGGTTGAACGCCAATCTCTAACACAGGCTACAAGCAAGATGTGCATATCAAGGAAAAGTCGTGCATATCCCAAAGTAAATGAGCATAAATTTCAAAAGTTGAATCATATATTGAAAAAGTTGAATCATATATTTTTGAGCTTGTATCATATACACATCTAAACGTGCATAAAGGACTAAAGTTGTGCATTTATTTAAGCGAAAGCTGTTTTTTTAAGTAACAAAGAGTAATTTTTTTCAAAATCAGCCTCATTTTTCCCGAAAAACTAGAAAAACTGATCGGAAGATAAACATTTTTGCAGCATATACAAACAATCACATAATAACTTCAGAAAAAAGTGTATTTCTTCTAGAAGTAGTTTGCATAATTCGCCTTCATTTTTACCCTACCAACACAGCTTTTTATTAAAATAGCTGTGTTAAATTTGAATGTTGATTTCCGCTTCAGGCACTTCGCTTTCCGTGGGGCTAGTTGGGAGCCTCCTCGGCGCTTTCGCGCCTGTGGGGTCTCCCATACCAGCTACTCCCGCAGGAGTCTTCGTGCCTTCCACTCCAATCAACTTACGAAAAACAACAATAACCTTTAACACAGCCATTAAAATAAATCCAGCTGTCTGGGGCCTAAATCATTATATGTAATCGATAATATATTAATCATTTGCTTCGCATTATCGGCCGCATCTCCACCTGAGTTATTATTAAATAATGCATACACTGTTTTTGCTTGAGTTTGTAATTTCTTTAGATTCTCGCCCCACTCATGTAATTCCTGCTCGTTATAACGATATAAATAACGAACATCTCGCCAATCCTGGCCGTTCCGTTGGTTTTTATTCCAGCCATAGACATTTCGTCCGTGAAAGCGAACCAGCACCTTTTCAAGGTTGACCACTTCTAAAACAGTTGGAATTGATGAAATACCTGCCTGCGGTTCATCACAGATGCTATGAATCCAGCCCTCTTGTTTCATAAAATCGAGCGTTTTTGGAGTAAATTCAGCTGAAAACCAAGAGCGATGTCGAAATTCAAGTGCACATGGTATGTCACCCATTGTACTTTTACACCAGCGTAAATAGTCAACATTTTCACGTTTGCAGTCAAACCACGGGGGAAATTGAAACAGGACCATTGCCAATTTATGCTGATAGGGCTCTAGTGAATCAATAAAAGTTGCAAACATTTCCTGTTTATTTTGAAATGGAATCGGACCGCGCATATGTCCAGTCATGCCCTGATAGGCTTTGACAATAAATTGAAAGGAATCTGGTGTTTCTTTTACCCATCTCGCAACAGTTTGCTTAGGCTGGATCGCATAAAAAGACGAATCGACTTCAACAGTTGGAAAGTAACCTCCATATTCACGCAACTTGTCTCGTGGAGATAAGTTTGACGCATATAAGCTATCATGGTCGCCCCAGCCTGTTAATCCGATTAAAATCATTTTATGCACCTCCTATAGTTCATGATAGCATAACAAATTGTGAGAAAAACAATGATATGGACTGTTGTTTTACTTGCCAGTTTTGGAGGATTACTTGCCATTTTGATGTTTTACTTGCCAGTTTTGAAAATTTACTTGCCAACGGTTTTATTTAATGTTAAAAATCCGCTCACCAACATGGTAAGCGGACCTTATACTTAAATATATTTTAGCCGATAGAACCTTCCATCTCGAACTTAATCAAGCGGTTCATTTCTACTGCGTATTCCATTGGAAGTTCTTTAGTAAATGGCTCGATGAAGCCCATTACGATCATTTCAGTTGCTTCCTGCTCAGAAATACCGCGGCTCATTAGGTAGAATAGTTGTTCTTCAGATACTTTTGAAACCTTCGCTTCGTGCTCAAGTGAAATATTATCGTTAAAGATTTCATTGTATGGAATGGTATCGGATGTTGATTGATTATCCATGATCAATGTATCGCACTCAATATTTGCACGGGCACCATCGGCTTTACGGCCAAAATGGACGATTCCACGATAAGTAACTTTACCGCCATGCTTCGAAATTGATTTCGAAACGATTGTAGAAGATGTATTTGGTGCTAAGTGAATCATTTTTGCACCAGCATCCTGATGTTGGCCTTTTCCTGCAATTGCGATAGAAAGGGTCATACCACGAGCACCTTCTCCTTTTAAAATAACGGCAGGGTATTTCATCGTTAACTTGGAACCGATGTTTCCATCAATCCATTCCATTGTTGCATTTTCTTCACAAACTGCACGCTTCGTAACAAGGTTAAATACATTGTTCGCCCAGTTTTGAATCGTAGTGTAACGGCAGTATGCGCCCTTTTTAATAATGATTTCTACAACGGCACTATGAAGTGAATTGGTTGTATAAACCAGGTGCAGTACAGCCCTCAACATAATGAACATGCGCGCCTTCATCGACAATGATTAGCGTACGCTCGAACTGACCCATATTTTCAGAGTTAATTCGGAAGTAAGCTTGAAGTGGAGTGTCCACCTTTACGCCTTTTGGTACGTAAATGAAAGATCCACCAGACCAAACTGCAGAGTTTAATGCTGAGAATTTGTTATCTGTTGGTGGAATGACTTTTGCCCAATGCTCGCGGAAAATATCTTCATTTTCACGAAGAGCAGAATCCGTGTCCTTGAACACAATCCCAAGTGCTTCTAAGTCTTCCTTCATGTTATGATAAACAACCTCTGATTCATACTGTGCAGATACACCTGCTAAGTACTTTTGTTCAGCTTCCAGGAATACCAAGCTTATCAAAAGTTTGCTTAATTTCTTCAGGAACTTCATCCCAAGATTTTTCAGACTTCTCAGATGGTTTTACGTAATACGTAATTTCATCAAAGTTTAATGAAGCCATATCACCGCCCCACTGAGGCATTGGCATATTGTAAAAGTGTTCTAACGATTTTAAGCGGAAATCAAGCATCCACTGAGGCTCGTTCTTCATTTTTGAAATTTCCTCAACAATTTCACGGGTTAAACCGCGTTTTGATCGGAAAATGGAAACGTCTTTATCGGCGAAACCATATTTATAATCACCGATTTCAGGCATTTTTTTAGCCATCGTCGAATTCCTCCATTCGATTTGCAGTCACCCTCTGAGGGAATCATGCTTTACATTTTGGTTCTGTTAAACTTGGCTGTTGATTTCCGATTCAGGCACTCAGCGCCGCGCGGGGCGGTCCGGAAGTCTCCTCGTCGCTACGCGCCTGCGGGGTCTCCCAAGACCAGCTCCTCCCGCAGGAGTCTCGTGCCTTCCGCTCCAATCAACAAGTGTTCAAATCATCTATAATAAGGATTTCCGTTGAAAAACTTTATTTACCTTCTTCTTCGAGACCCTTCTCCATTGCCTTCCATGCTAGAGTTGCGCATTTAATTCGTGCAGGGAATTTACAAACACCTTGCAAGGCTTCGATGTCACCAAGGTCTAAGCTTTCATCATATTCTTTCCCCTGCATGATATTTGAAAACGCATGGGAAATCTTAATTGCGTCATTGATGGTTTTGTTCTTAATCGCTTGTGTCATCATTGAAGCAGATGACATTGAAATCGAACAGCCCTCTCCCTCAAACTTCGCATTAACAACTATACCGTTCTCTACCTTCATCGTTAAGCGAATTCGGTCGCCACAGGTTGGATTGTTCATGTTAACTGTTAGGCTTCCGTCTTCTAAAACACCTTTGTTACGAGGGTTTTTATAATGATCCATAATGACTTGACGATAAAGGGTATCTAAATTATTAAAAGACATCGCTAAAATACTCCTTTGTTTTAACAAGCCCAGTAACGAGCTTATCAATATCCTCTTCCGTATTATACAAATAGAAGCTAGCCCGAGCTGTTGCAGATGCCTTTAACCATTTCATTAAAGGTTGAGCACAGTGATGTCCTGCTCGAACCGCAATACCTTCTGCGTCAAGAACCGTTGCGACATCATGTGGATGTACATCATCTAAATTAAAGGTGATAACTCCAGCCCGATTTTTTGGATCCTTTGGACCGTAAATTGTGATTCCGTCAATTGTTGACATTTTTTCTAAAGCATATGCTGCTAGTTTATGTTCATGCTCGAGGATACGATCCAATCCAACCTCTTGCAAGAAGTCAATTGCTGCTCCTAAGCCAATTGCTCCAGCGATAATCGGAGTACCGCCTTCAAACTTCCAAGGTAGCTCTTTCCAAGTGGAATCGTATAGATCAACGAAATCAATCATTTCCCCACCAAACTCAATTGGTTCCATTTTATCTAGTAATTCTTTTTTACCGTATAGTACACCGATACCAGTTGGGCCGCACATCTTGTGACCAGAGAAAGCTAAGAAATCGCAATCTAAATCCTGTACATCGACCTTCATATGCGGAATACTTTGTGCACCGTCGACTACCATTATTGCGCCATTTTCATGAGCAATTTTGGCGATTTCCTTGATCGGATTAATTGTACCAAGAACGTTTGACACCTGCATGACCGATACGATTTTTGTATTTGGTGTAATCGTAGCGCGAACATCGTCTAATGAAAGCGTGCCATCTTGTTGAAGCGGAAAATACTTCAAGGTAGCGCCAGTTTGCTTCGCCACTTGCTGCCAAGGAATGATGTTACTGTGGTGCTCCATATAGGTAATGATAATTTCATCGCCCTCTTTAAGGTTCGCGCCACCGTAGCTTCTAGCGACCGTGTTCAATGAGGTGGTTGTTCCACGAGTAAAAACAATTTCCTGCATCGATTTCGCATTGATAAATTTCCGAACCTTTTCACGAGCGCCTTCATAACCATCGGTAGCTCTAGTGCCAAGCGTGTGTACCCCGCGATGGACATTCGAGTTGTATTCGCGATAATAGCGGTTAATAGACTCAATTACCTGTACTGGCTTTTGCGATGTTGCTGCACTGTCTAAATAAACAAGTGGATGACCGTTTACTTCCTGATCTAATATTGGAAACAATTTACGGATCTCTTGGTTGTTCATTATTTTACTTTCCTTTCAATCACTTCAACAAGTTGCTTCTTAACCCCTTCAATTGGTAGTTCATTAACAACCGGTGCTAAGAAACCATGAATGATTAGGCGTTCTGCCTCTTTTTTCTGAATTCCACGGCTCATTAAATAATACAATTGAACAGGGTCTACTCGGCCTACAGATGCTGCGTGACCTGCCATTACATCATCTTCATCAATTAATAAAATTGGGTTCGCATCGCCTCGTGCCTTTTCACTTAACATCAATACGCGAGATTCCTGCTCTGCATTTGATTTTGAAGCACCATGTTCGATTTTTCCAATTCCATTAAACACGGATGAAGCGCTATCCTTCATAACTCCGTGCTTTAAAATGTGACCAGTCGTGTTCTTCCCAAAATGAACAATGCTTGTTGTAAAGTTTTGTGTCTGTTCGCCGCGACCAACAACAACGGTTTTCGATTCACCAGTTGACCCATCACCGAGCAGATTGGTTGTGTTTTCAGAAATCGTATTTCCATCATTCATTAAACCTAGCGCCCATTCAATCCGTGCATCCTTCTGAGCAACTCCACGACGATTGACATAGGTTGTCACACCTTGTGCTAGCGTATCAACGGCACCATATTGAACTCTAGAATTACCATTTGCAATCACTTCTGTTACAAGATTGAAAATTCCAGTTGCATGGTCAACCGTAGAAATGTAGTTCTCAACATACGTTACAGAGCTGTTGTCCTCTGCTACAACAAGAACGTGATTAAATAGATTCGCATCGGCATCATCATGTAGGTATACAGCTTGAATTGGTTGAGTTACTTCTACATTTTTCGGGATGTAAAGGAATGTACCACCATTCAAATAGGCTGCATGAATTGCTGTTAAACGATGCTCATCCACCTTTACACCGTTTTTCATAATGAAACGGCGTAGCAAATCACCATGCTCACGAGCAGCACTGAAAATATCAGTGAAAATAACGCCAGCGTCAATTAATTCCTGTGATAGTACTAAGAAAGCTGGGCGATTATTGCGTTGAATATATAAATTTTTAGAAGTAGACTCTAGATCGATTAATGCTTTTACTTCCTCTGGTAGATCTTCTAGGGAAGCAAAATCCTCACTGCTAACGATGTGCTTAGAAAAATCAGTAAAATTCCATTTATCGATTTTTGTTTTATCCGGCTTTGGCATTGGCAATGCTTGTGCTTGTGTCAACGCCTGCAAACGAAAGTCTGTTAACCAATCAGGCTCATTCATCTCTTTTGAAAAAGAACGAACATAGTCCTGATCAAAAGGTAATTTTATTTCAGTTGTCATGTTAATCCCCCCAACGCTTACGCTTCTTGCTCAACTGTTTCGTCTTCAATTCCTAGCTCTTGCTTGATCCAGTCGTATCCTTCTGCTTCTAAGCGTTGTGCTAATTCAGGGCCACCAGATTTAACGATACGGCCTTGCATCATCACGTGAACGAAGTCAGGAGTAATATAATTTAAAAGGCGTTGATAGTGTGTAATCACTAAACAGCCAAAGTTTTCGCCGCGCATTTCATTGATTCCCTTTGAAACTACCTTTAAAGCATCAATATCCAAACCAGAATCAATTTCATCTAAGATAGCAATTTTCGGTTGGATCATCATTAATTGAAGAATTTCATTACGTTTTTTCTCTCCACCTGAGAATCCTTCATTTAAGTAACGTTGTGCCATGTTTGGATCCATTTCAAGGAATTCCATTTTTTTATCCATATCACGGATAAATTTCATTAAAGAAACTTCATTTCCTTCTTCACGACGGCTGTTGACTGCTGAGCGTAAAAAGTCTGCATTTGTTACGCCGTTAATCTCACTTGGATACTGCATAGCGAGAAATAGACCTGCGCGTGCACGTTCGTCAACTTCCATTTCCAATACGTCTTGTCCGTCTAACTCAATTGTGCCTTGTGTTACTTCGTATTTAGGGTGACCCATGATGCTTGAGGAAAGGGTTGATTTACCTGTACCGTTCGGTCCCATAATAGCGTGGATTTCTCCGCCTTTGATTTCTAGATTTACACCCTTTAGAATTTCCTTCTCTTCAATCGCAACATGAAGATCTGTAATTTTTAACGTTGATCCTGCCATTATATATACCTCCATCACTATATATCATCCAGCAAAAACTGCTGAATTTTTTCATTCTCAGTTTATTCTCATTACAATCTTATAACAAATCGAATTTGTTAGCAACACTTTAGCAGTAATAACAAAAGTCCTTTATAAAGAACAAAAATTGGCTTATCATGTCTATCTTTTCCGAATTACCTCTTTTCATGTATCAGCATTAAGATCAATAAAATGAATTTCCTTTTCTATTCTATCAAAAAATTAGAAATGGTGCCGCTTACTATTCTTCTATATTATAAGGATTTTGGTTTTTATTCCTTGTTCTAAATCAATTTCAGCATGTTTAAATATATCAAATTTTCCCTAAATACAAAAGAAGCAGGCATTATTCATGCCTGCTTTTTTTAATTACAAAAGTTATTTTACTGATAGTACAGCACCTTTGTATTTTTCTTCAATAAACTTTTGAATTTCTTTCGATTTTAATACTTCAACCAGTGTATTTATCTCTTCATTGTCTTTATCTTTTGAATTTACAACAACAAGGTTCGCAGGAACAACATCGTCACCTTCACGAGCAATCTGGTATTCCTTCGCATTGATTCCAGCCTCTAATACGTAGTTTGTATTGATAACTACCGCATCACCTTCGCCATTTTCAAATGAAGAAGCTAATAATTTTGCTTCAATTAAAGTTGAGAAATCAAGGTTTTTAGGATTTTCAACGATATCTTCAACGCGAGCGTTAGCTCCAACGCCTTCTTTAAGCTTAATTAAGCCAGCCTTTTCAAAAATCGGTAAAATACGACCATGGTCACTAAAAGAATCACTCATGATAATTTTTGCGCCTTTAGGAAGATCATCTAAGCTTTTATATTTTTTAGAGTATACACCAATTGGTTCTTGGTGAATTTCCCCAACACTTACAAAGTCAAAGTCCTTGTTTTCTTTCATTTGAAGCTCTAAATAGCCAGGTGTTTGGAAATAGTTTGCATCAATCTCTCCATCGTGTAACGCCACATTTGGTAGGATATAATCAGTAAATACTTGAACCTTAAGATCAATTCCTTTTTCCTTTAATAACGGTTTTGCTGCTTCAAGCACTTCAGCATGAGGAACAGCGGATGCACCTACTACTAGAGTTTTGTTACCGCCTTTTCCTTCCTTTTTAGTTGCTTCATCTTTAGCACCGCCGCATGCAGCTAGTGTTAAAGCAAGGATGGCAATTGTGAAAATCGCGAATAACTTTTTCATGTCTACTTTTCCTCCTAGTTAACGTTTGTCTGTTTTTTTTGTAAAGTAATCTCCAACGAATTGGATAATAAATACCAAAATTAATATAGCAATAGTGGCTACTAGTGTAATCAGTGGTCGATTACGCTGAAATCCTTCTAAATACGCGAAATGTCCAAGACCACCCGCACCAATGACCCCAGCCATCGCTGTAAAGCTTACTAACGAAATGGCGGTTACTGTAATCCCTGAGATTAACGCAGGCAATGATTCAGGAATCAGTACTTTAAAAATGATATGACTATGTGTCGCCCCCATTGATTGAGAAGCCTCGATCACACCTTTATCAATTTCTCTAAGTGCGATTTCCACCATACGTGCATAAAACGGTGCAGCCCCAATAATTAAAGCAGGGAGTGCTGCATTTGCACCAAGCATGGTTCCTAACATTAATTTTGTAAACGGAATAAGCAAAACAATTAATATAATAAATGGGATTGATCGGAAAATATTCACAAAACCAGCAATGATAATGTTAATAAAGCGATTCTCCCAAATGTTCCCTTTATCTGTTAGAAACAATAATAATCCAAGTAAAAGTCCTAATATAAATGTGGTGATCACAGAGATTGACGTCATATAGATCGTTTCTTGTGTCGCAATCCATAATTGGTCCCAGTTCAGTTGCTCAATTATCTCAGCCATTCTTGATCACCTCCACCCCTACGTGCTGGGAATGTAGGAATTCTGTTGCTTTGTCAATTTCCTGTTGCTTCCCATCTAGATGTAGGAATAGCGTCCCATAAGAACCTGTTTGGGTCTGGGATATTTTCCCCTGCAAAATCGTAACAGTTAACTCATATTGACGGATCAAATTAGCGATTACTGGTTGCTCAGCTGCTTCTCCTACAAAGGATAATTGAACCACTTGTCCATGTGGATAACGTGTCAATAAGTTCTCAATCGTTTCTTTTGTTTCCTCTGGCTCCGTTACTTGTTGGACAAATCGCTTTGTAATGGCCTGTTCAGGATGTTTAAACACCTCTAAAACAGGGCCAAGCTCAACAATTTTCCCGTCTTCCATAACCGCAACGCGGTGGCAAATCTTTCGAATCACATGCATTTCATGTGTAATTAACACGATTGTCAGTCCTAGACGTTTGTTTATATCAACTAACAAATCTAAAATTGAATCAGTTGTTTGTGGATCCAATGCACTTGTTGCTTCATCACAAAGCAAAACCTTCGGGTTATTCGCTAGTGCTCTCGCAATCCCTACTCTCTGCTTTTGTCCTCCGCTTAGCTGTGAAGGGTATGATTCTTCTCTTCCTTCCAACCCAACGAGCTTGATTAATTCATCCACCCGTTTGTTCCGTTCAAGCTTCGAGATTCCAGCGATTTCAAGTGGAAATGCGATATTTTCTCGTACAGTCCGAGACCAGAGCAAATTAAAATGCTGGAAAATCATACTAATTTCTTGGCGAGCCTTCCTGAGAGCTGCTCCTTTAATCGAGGAAACCTCATTACCAGCCACTTTAATTGAACCTTGCGTTGGAATCTCTAGCCCATTCAGCATCCGAATCAAGGTGCTTTTTCCGGCACCACTATAGCCTATAACACCAAAGATTTCTCCTTCTTTCACTTCCAAACTCACGTCGTCAACTGCTGTTACACGACCATTTTTTGAAGGATAGATCTTGTTTACTCCTTTTATATGAATCATCCGATCACCCTCTTTTAATTCTTCCTAGCAGATGCTGTTTTGTTGGACTTCTAGTATTTCATTATGTTTTGAATGTTCTTAACCATTCATTCATAATTTGGCATGTTTATATGTTTTTTCTTTAATGTACCTTCATCCTGAATTCCAACAGTTAACAAATGCTATTTTAATAAAATTTAGAAAGAATTCGAACCTAATAAAAATGCCTATCTGCAAAATGAGCAGAAAGGCATAGTGAGTTTCTATTTCCCTTCTCTCATCTTCCAAAGTCGTATGACTTTGTGTGAATTGGCACCTTTTCACATTGCTAAGCAATATGACGGTTGCCTGGGCTTCATAGGGCACATCCCTCCACCTCTCTTGATAAGAGCAACTATTCTATTATTCAATCAATTATATGTTCTGAATTCCTTACTATTAAAGTGATTCTATCACGCATAAATTATTTCTGTCAATTAGAATATTTATTTTAAAATAATGGATATTTTTACCTAAGTTATTTGACAGCACTCGTTAAGCCAGTTGCTACTTCGATTGCTTGGTCAAGGTCTTCGATTAAATCTTCGACATTTTCAATTCCAATTGAAAGACGAATTAAATCTTCTGGAACACCTGCGGCTGCTAAGCCCTCTTCATCTAATTGCTGATGGGTTGTACTGGCTGGGTGAATGACTAAGCTTTTAGCATCGCCAACATTGGCAACATGTGTCCAAAGCTTTAATTCATTAATAAATTTCGCCCCTGCCTCACGTCCACCTTCAATTCCAAATACAACGACAGATCCAGGTCCTTTTGGTAAATATTTATCAGCAAGAGCTTTGTCCGGATGATCCTCATTTCCTGGGTATAAAATCCATTTTACGGCAGGATGTGCTTGTAAATATTTTATGATTTCCTTCGTGTTAGCAATATGTTCCTTCATTCTTACGTGCAATGTCTCTAACCCCAATGTAAGCTGGAATGCATTTTGTGGCGAGATTGCAGGTCCCATATCCCTCAACAGCTGAACACGAGCCTTAACGATAAAGGCTGCTGCCCCAAGCGCTTCACTATACACGAGATCATGGTAGCTTGGGTCTGGGGTAACGAACCCAGGAAACTTGCCCGTACCCCAATCGAATTTACCTCCATCCACTATGACTCCACCTAATGTCGTACCGTTTCCACCCAACCACTTTGTTGCAGAATGGATGACAATATCTGCCCCATATTCAATTGGCTTTAACAAGTACGGTGTGGCAAATGTATTATCGACGATTAACGGTACTCCTGCCTCATGCGCAATATCTGCAACCTTTTCGATATCTAAAATACGTAGGCTTGGATTGCCGATTGTTTCAGCAAACACTGCTTTCGTTTTATCCGTAATGGCCGCTCTAAAATTTTCTGGATCCTCTGCATTTACAAACTTCACATTAATTCCATAACGTGGTAGCGTCATCGCAAATAAATTATAAGTTCCCCCATAAAGAGTTGACGCGGCAACAATTTCATCCCCTGCCTGAGCGACATTCAAAATGGCTAATGTAATCGCCGACATTCCGCTTGCGACTGCGAGTGCTCCGATACCACCCTCTAGTAAAGCCACTCTCTCTTCAAATACCGTAACAGTTGGGTTATGTATTCTTGTGTAAATATAACCTGGTTCTTTTAGGGCAAATAAATTCGCAGCATGCTCAGTGTTTTCAAATTGATAGGCATTGCTCATATAAATCGGAACAGCACGCGCCCCAGTTACAGGATCTGGTGCTAAGCCACCATGAACACTTAAGGTTTCAAATCGATAATTTTTTTGTTTTTCACTCATTCTTTCTCTCTCCCTTATGTAATGATAGTAAACATCAAAAAACCCACTTCTAATAAGAAGAGGGTTCGCTAACTTTATCATCTCTTCTTATCTATCAGAGTTGTCTTACTCTGCTGGAATTAGCACCGTGTTCTGAACCGGTTGCTGGGTGTCGTCGGGCCAGTCCCTACACCTCTCTTGATAAGAAATTCTATTTACTTTTAAACCTTATCATAGCGATTCTTTTTAAGTCAATAAATATTATTTAACTTTTCTGAATCTATTGTTATATACATATCCTTGGTTGTTAAATAGAAAACAGTTTCTAACAATAGTGCTGTCCGTAGTGAACCTGAAACAGTGAGTAGCTTTTGTGCCTGTGCTTCTCGTAATTTTATTTTTCCGGATAATAATTCAGTTGCAGTATCATAACTGGTTGCAATTGAAACGATATCACACTCATCTGACACTGATTCTTGAACAGCATTTCTAGCAAGACCATTTTGCACGATGAAATAACTCTTTCCTTTTTCGGTATCAATACATACCTGTATAGGATTATTTTTAACTAAATCGTGAAGATGAAGCTTATGATTAAACGTTTCGACAAAAGACTCCACTAGGCAACCCAAGGAACTCACCCCACCTTATCCCTTTAGATGATCTTTTTGATTGTGTCGTACAAATATGGAACAGACTGAAATGCGTATATTTTTTGTTGCACTCTACCTTGTTTGAATATTAATAAGCATGGTACACTTTCAATTTTTAATTGTTCAGCTAGCGCTCGGGAAAAATTCACATTGACTTTAACCATCTCGACTTCTGGTATAAGCTCCTCAATGACCGTAAGCATTTTTTGAGCCACTGCACATGTACCACACATTGGAGTATACAAATAGAGGACTCCTTCAAATTCTTGATGGAGGATTGTATTGGCTTGTTCAACTGACAACTCATTCATTTCTTGCGATTCATCCTCTTTCTAAAAATTCAGTAAATATATCTATGTTTGCTTGGACTAGAACAGTCGCTAAATGGTGTACAGGTGCGGTAGCGACCTCACGATATGATTTATCGATATAAAGATGCTCCGCTTCTGGAAACTCGCGTTTAAATTGCTTCCGAAGTTTTTCTCCAGCCTCATCAGCATCGACTAAAATATAGACTTCTTTATCTAAGACAGAATCAATTAATTCTTCTAAACGGTTAATCCCTATCGTACCGTTGGTGCAAATAATTTCAATTGGCTCCCGAATAATGCCTTTAACTTTCTTCTTATCTGAAGTGCCTTCAACAATGATTACTTTATCGCTGAGCTCTCTCATATTTATCACCTGAAAACGAAGTTGTATTTATCTTAGATTATTCAATATTCAATAAGTTGGTGTAGTATTCCTCCTAAGACTCAACTATTTATATTTTTAACTAATATTTTAGAGAAAATCCTCATTTCTTAGTCAGATTCATAAAGAAAGCGCCCTGCTCATAGCAACGGCGCTTGTATAACTTAATCTTCTTTTGTCATTTCTTCGTACTGCACAGCAGTCATTAACTGTTCAACTTCGTTTAAATTTGTAGGTTCAACTATAATCATCCATGCTTTTTCGTACGGTGATTCGTTGACAAATTCAGGACTGTCGCTTAATTCCTCGTTAATCTCCACAACTGTGCCGCTTACAGGTGCATATAATTCTGATACAGTCTTTACAGATTCAACACTACCAAATGGTTCACCCGCAACAACCTTGTCCCCAACCTCTGGAAGCTCTACAAAGACGATATCTCCTAATTCTGATTGAGCAAAATGAGTAATGCCCACACGAACTTTATCTCCCTCTACCTTAACCCATTCATGTTCATTTGAATAACGAAATTCTTTAGGAATATTCATCAATTATTTTCCTCCACTCATTTGTAATTAGCTCCAAGTTTGTTCAAATTCTTCCTCTTTAAAGCCAACGGTTACCTTTGTTCCATCATATACAATCGGACGTTTAATTAGCATTCCATCAGAGGCGAGTAAATCCAACAATTCGCTATCACTAGCATGACCCATTTTGTCCTTCATTCCAAGATCCCGATATTTTTGGCCACTTGTGTTAAAGAACTTTTTCAATTCTAAACCACTTTGTTGATACATCTCTTCTAATTGTTGTCTAGTTGGAGGATTCTCAACAATATGTATTTCGTCATATTCAATACCATGATCATCAAGCCATTTTTTTGCTTTCCTACATGTTCCGCATTTCGGATACCAGTAAAGGGATAATGACATTTTTTCACCTCCATGTTATTTTGCCAATCAATGGTACATTGTAATACATGAAAAGGAAAAATCCAAGAATCATGCATGAGTGTTCCTCTACATATGCATCAAATGTATTTCGACCACCTAAAAACAATTCGACTTTATTGTTGAAAATCCTTTAAAAAATCATGAAGGCTTTCTCCTAAAAGAAGAAAGCCACCATAATCTATTACACAATATATTTTTCTTGCTCAATTAATTTATAGGCTGCTTCGCGTTTTTTGGCAATGACGTTAATTGGAGTGTGGCGTGTGAATTTTCGAAGCGCTGATAACAGCATCCGTACCGTATCTCCTTCCTCAATCGCCAATAGCGATTCTTTTGCATCCTGCTCAATTTTATTAAAAGCTTCCTGACAGAAAATTTGCGTATAGAGAAGCTTTTGCTTATTTTTTTCAAGCCCGTTTACAGAAATCGCTTTTTCTGTTCTGAGTACAACGGATTCCATCGCATAAGCATTTGAAATAATGTCGGCAATATTGGCAAGTATTTCTTGTTCCCTCTCTAGAGACTTACCAAATTTTTGGGCTGCAAGACCCGTTGCTAATAAGCCTATTTTCTTGGCATTACTTGTTAAATATTTTTCCTGAGCAAGCGGTTCATCACCTGGCTCAACCGGCATCATCATCATTAGTTCTTCCTGCAGGGTTTGCGCTCTTTGGAATAGCGGAAGCTCACCTTTTAATGCTTTCCGAATGAATGTGCCTGGAACCAACAAGCGGTTTATTTCATTCGTTCCCTCAAAGATTCGGTTGATTCGTGAATCACGGTAGGCCCGTTCAATTTCGTATTCCTGCATAAAGCCGTATCCACCGTGGAGTTGGACGCCCTCATCGACAACGTAGTCCAATACCTCAGAAGCAAAGAACTTATTTAATGAGCACTCAATCGCATATTCAGCAATAGAAGCAGCAACGACTTTTGGATTCTTTTGTTCCTCTTCTGATAATCCACCCATTCGTTCCTCATACAATCCGACTGTCCGATAAACTGAGCTCTCAGCGGCATAAAGTTTCGATGCCATAGTTGCTAATTTTTCCTTCGTCAAATTGAATTGAGCGATTGGTGTTTTAAACTGCTGACGACCATTTGCATACTTCACTGCTAATTCAAAAGCCCGTTTTGATCCTCCAACAACACCCACTCCAAGCTTATAACGGCCAATATTTAATATATTAAACGCAATAATGTGGCCTTTGCCAGGTTCACCTAACAGGTTTTCTTTTGGCACCGGAACATCCTGTAAGATAAGGGTGCGTGTTGATGAAGATTTAATCCCCATTTTCTTTTCTTCAGCACCAGTCGAAACGCCTGGGAAATCACGCTCAATGATAAATGCCGAAAAATACTCTCCATCAATTTTGGCATAGACAACAAATACATCTGCAAAGCCAGCGTTTGTAATCCATTGCTTTTCCCCATTTAAAATAAAGTGGGTTCCTTCGGCATTTAATTTGGCAGTCGTCTTCGCACTAAGTGCATCAGAGCCTGAGCCTGGTTCTGTTAAGGCGTAAGCAGCTAGCTTTTCTCCTGTT
Organism: Bacillus sp. T3; assembly: GCF_033449965.1. Classification (NCBI taxonomy): domain Bacteria; kingdom Bacillati; phylum Bacillota; class Bacilli; order Caryophanales; family Bacillaceae; genus Bacillus; species Bacillus sp. T3. Next base: position 850,302 of record NZ_CP137761.1, on the reverse strand, counting down.
GCAAGCTTTGGCAAATACTTTTGCTTTTGCTGTTCATTTCCAAAAAGAATGATCGGTAGTGAGCCAATTCCAACATGTGCACCGTGCGATAAAGAGAATCCTCCAGCACGTGTCATTTTCTCCGTGATTAACGCAGAGCTGATTTTATCTAAGCCTAGGCCACCGTATTCCTCGGGTACATCCGCACCTAATAACCCTAAATCACCGGCTTCCTTTAGTAGGCGTACCGTCCGATCAAACTCATGCTTTTCTAAGTACTCCACTTCTGGAACCACTTCATTGACAACAAAATCCTCTGTTGTTTTGGCAATCATGATCTGCTCATCTGTGAAATCCTCAGGAGTTATCATCCGCTCATAGCTTATATCTTCAATTAAAAAGCTGCCACCTTTAATCAATTTTTCGGTTTGATTAGACATACTTCTTCCCTCTTTTCAAAAAATTAATAGTTTAAGTTTTTCTTTAGTAAATTGGACAAGGTGAAAAAACAGTGACACCCAAACGTTAGATGAGTTCAAATACACCAGCGGCTCCCATGCCACCGCCAATACACATTGTCACGATACCGAATTGGACATTGCGACGTCTCATTTCGTGAATTAAGGATAGAGTCAGCTTTGTTCCTGTACAGCCAAGCGGGTGACCGAGTGCAATCGCTCCACCATTTACATTTACTTTATTTTCATCAAGGCCAAGCTCGCGGATAATCGCAATCGATTGTGATGCAAAAGCTTCATTTAGCTCAATTAAACCGATGTCTGTAAGTTCAAGGCCAGCAATTTTCAATGCTTTCGGAATCGCAACGATTGGCCCAATCCCCATCACTTCAGGCGGAACACCCCCAACAGCGAAGGAACGAAATTTTGCCATTGGCTCTAAACCTAAACCTTCTGCTTTTTCACGCTCCATCACCATCACAGCTGCTGCTCCATCGCTTGTTTGTGATGCATTCCCTGCTGTGACGGAGCCTGTAACTGAAAACGCCGGACGTAGCTTCGCTAATGTCTCCACATTTGTATCTAGTCGAACGCCTTCATCCTGGTTAAACCTTATGGTTTTTTCGTAAAGCTTATGATCGCTACCAACTGAACGGACGGTCACATCAACTGGAACGATTTCATCAATAAATCTTCCAGACTCGATTGCTTTCGCAGCTTTTTGATGACTTCTTACAGCAAACTCATCTTGGTCTTGACGGCTAATGCCGTATTTTTTTGCCACTTCCTCGGCGGTATGGCCCATACTCATATAGTATTGAGGTGCAGATTCAGCCAGCTTCGCATTTGGGCGCACAACATGGCCCATCATCGGCACAAGGCTCATCGACTCTGCTCCTCCAGCAATAATCGTGTCGGAGTGACCAAGCATAATTCTTTCAGCAGCTAAAGCAATTGATTGCAAGCCAGAGGAACAATAACGATTGATCGTGATTGCTGGGACTGTATACGGGAGTCCAGCGAGAGCACCAATATTACGCGCCATGTTCATCCCCTGCTCGGCCTCGGGCATCGCACAACCAATGATTAAATCATCAATATTTCCTTCGTAATTACCCGCACGCCGCAAGGTTTCTTTTACAACAAGAGCACCTAAATCATCGGGGCGTGTTTGCGCCAATGTCCCCTTTTTTGCTTTACCTACTGGGGTTCTAGCTCCACTGAACGATCACCGCTTCTTTCATCCAATTCCCTCTCTTTCATTATTTTTTTATATGGCTGTGTTAAGTTTATCTGTTGATTTCCGTTTCAGGTCTCCTTTTCCGTGGGGGCTAAAAATGATTCGGTATAAGTGCACAAATTGGGTGCAAACTCTTCAAATAGTGAACGTAGAACCTGTCTATGTGCACAAATTGGATAAATCTATGATACTAGTAGACCTAGTTTCGCAGTGGTTTGCCCTTGATCAGCATATGCTGCATCCGTTGCTGAGATTTTGATTCGGCAACTAGGCTTAAGAACGCCTCTCTTTCCAACTCCAAAAGATATTGCTCATCAACCTCTGTACCGTAGGGGACCTTTCCTCCAGCTATTACAAAGGCTAGTTTTTTGGCAATTTTTAAATCGTGTTCTGAAATGTAGCCTGAATGGTACATCGATTGAGCCCCAAGCAATAAGGTAGCGTAGCCGGTTTCGCCGACCACTGGGATTTTTTTACGAACCGGTGGTTTGAAGCCTTTACGATCCAGATCCAGCACTTTTTGCTTAGCATCAAACACTAGATGATCTCCATTAACACTGACACCATCCTTGCTAGCTAGAAAGAAATTTTCCCGCGCTTCTTCTGCCGATGTTGAAACCTTCGCCATCGCTATTTTTTCAAAAACGCTATTGGCAACCTTTTGCAAATCAACCTCTACCCCTTGCGGAATTGAATTTAGATGCTTGATATATAGCTCTTTATTACCGCCACCACCAGGGATTAAGCCGACTCCTGCTTCAACAAGACCGATATAGGTTTCGAGTGAAGCCTGGATGGAAGCTGCCGGTAAGCAAACCTCAGCCCCACCACCAAGTGTCATTCCAAAAGGCGCGACCACCACCGGCTTTTTGCTATATTTGATTTTCATCATCGCTTGCTGGAAGCTGCGGACTACATAATCGAGTTCGAAAATATTATCATCCTGAGCCTCCATCAGAATCATGGCCAGGTTTGCACCAACACAGAAGTTTTTCCCTTGATTGCCGATGACAAGTCCTTTGTAATTTTTTTCGACCTCATCAATCGCGACATTTATCATTTGTGTAATATCTGGCCCAATCGCATTGTTTGGCGAATGAAATTCTAGGAGTGCCACTCCATCACCAAGATCAATTAAGCTGGCACCAGTGTTTTTCTTAATGATGTTTTTCGGTTGTTTTTTTAACCTTTTAAGATCTATTGATTTTGGATTTTGTTGAATTTCCTTGTATTCCCCTTTGTGGTAATAGCAAGGCTTGCCTTCAACTTCTTGATAAAAAGACGAACGACCCTCAGCCAGCATTTGTTTAACCCAAGCAGGAATAGTGGCACCTTCTGCCTCCATTTTTGCAACGGATTTCGCAATGCCTATTGCATCCCAGGTTTCAAATGGTCCAAGATCCCAGCCAAAGCCCCATTTCATTGCCTGATCCATCGCAACGATTGTATCGGCAATCTTGCCATGCTGCTCTGCAGAATACAGGAGGACAGGTGAGAGAATATCCCATAATAACGTTCCGACACGGTCTTCTGCATACACAAGCGCTTTCATTTTATTTGCCCGGCCTTTTTCCTGTTTGCTTCCTTCAATGGATGCAGCCTTAAGCTTCTTTTGCGCACTGTATTCTAACGTAGCTGGATTTAACTCAAGAATTTCCTTTCCTTTTTTTAAGTAAAAACCTTGACCGGACTTACTGCCAATCCAATTCTTTTGCAGCATTTCCTTCATAAACTCAGGTACTTCAAATACTGCTTGTTCAGCACCATCAACTTGCTCATACACATTGTTGGCTACATGAACAAATGTATCGAGACCGACTACATCAAGCGTCCGAAACGTTGCACTTTTCGGGCGTCCGATTAGAGGTCCTGTTACGGAATCAACCTCACCTACACTATAGCCACCCTTTTGCATTTGTTTTAGTGTAACGAGTAGCCCGTATGTTCCAATCCGATTGGCGATGAAATTAGGCGTGTCCTTTGCAAGTACAACTCCTTTCCCAAGGACGTCTTCTCCAAATTTGCTCATAAATGAAATTATTTCTTGTTTTGTGTTCTTCGTTGGAATGATTTCGAGTAATTTTAAGTAGCGGGGTGGATTAAAGAAATGCGTTCCTAGAAAGTGGGCTTTAAAGTCATCGCTTCTTCCCTCGGCCATAGCTTCGATTGAAATCCCAGAGGTATTCGAGCTAACAATGCTGCCCGGTTTGCGATACTGATCCACCTTTTCAAAAACTTTATGCTTTATGTTTAAGTTTTCAACGACAACTTCAATAATCCAATCAACTTCTTTGAGCCGGACCATATCGTCTTCAAAATTTCCGGACTCTATTAACGCGAGATTTTGTTTAGAGGCAAGTGGTGCTGGTTTTTGCTTTAGTAGCTTCTGAAGTGCTTGATTGCTGTAACGATTTCGAACCTGTTTATTTTGCAATGTAAAACCTTTTGCTTTTTCTTCATCCGTTACTTCATTCGGTACAATATCCAGTAATAGTGTTGGTATGCCAATGTTAGCAAGATGGGCAGCGATTCCTGACCCCATAACCCCTGAACCTAATACAGCAGCTTTGTTTATCCGTTGAATCAATGTTTTTCCTCCTTCGACACTTTGTTTTTATGAATGAGTACTCATTCATTTTTGTGCCAAAAAAATTTAAATTGAGTTCATTTGATCCATCATCTTCTAAGCTTGGATTTACGCCCATCAAAGTGGATATCTATACTATAGAATATTTTGAATATTTAATCAATATTCCTTTGCGAAATATTTTTTAAAAATGAGGATTGATTATTTTGGGTAATCTATAAACGGAGGTGATATATTATGGCGAAGCATAAGAAAAATCCTTCTAAAGCTGGTGTTAGTGCAGCAAGTGTTAAAGGTAATGCCGGACCTGGTGGAGAGATGGCCGGTATCGATAAAGTTAATAGCCAAAACAACCAATTCAAGAAGTAACTTTGGGATTAGGGTCAGACCTCACCTACGATTTACAAGTTCGCGGTTCAAGATTGTAGCTTTGTGGTTTGACCCTGTCTGCATAGGTCTAGCGCTTTAGCATCCCTTTCAGCACAAACCCTACATTAGCTGGACGCTCTGCTAATCTGCGCATAAAATAGCCGTACCAATCAGTTCCAAAAGGGACGTAGACGCGCATCTTATAGCCCTCTTTTACAAGCTCTAATTGTCTTTCAGGACGAATGCCATAGAGCATTTGAAACTCAAATTGGTCAGTTGAAATATTGTGTTCACGAACGAATTGTTTCGTATATTCAATCATGACATCATCATGGGTAGCGACAGCCGTGTAATGACCATTCAAAAGGTGAAGCTTAATGATATTCTTGAAGTTTTCATCGACATCTTTTTTCTCGGGGAAGGCAACGGATGGAGGTTCTTTATAAGCACCTTTAACTAAACGAAGATTTGGTGAGTATGGACTTAAATCGATAATGTCTTCCATCGTTCGGAATAAATAGGCCTGAAGGACCGTTCCGACATGATTATATTGAACTTTAAGCTTTTTAAAAATCTCAATCGTTTTTAGACAATGATTGAAGTCCTCCATATCAATCGTAACAAACACATGGTGTTTTTTTGCTGTCTCCAGGATTTGATGTAAATTTCTCATCACTACTTCCTCGGAAATGTCTAACCCTAATGAAGTTAGTTTTATGGAGAGCTGGACGTTCAGGTTTTCTTGGCCGATCACTTCAATTGCATTAATGGAATGCGATGCTACTTCAATTGCTTCTCCTTCACTGTCAACAAATTCACCTAAATAGTCTAATGTGACCAACAAACCTTGTGCGTTCAATCCTTTGATCACCTCAATAGTTTGTTCAATACTTTCTCCGGCCACAAAGCGCGACGCACCAAATCGCAACCCGTATTTCTTTGCGAGCTTGGTCATTGTTTTATTTTTCGATAAAAAAAGAAAAAAATTCCGGATTGCTTGTTCCATCGTAACCTCTCCCCAATTATGACATGGACAAACTAACTCGTTATTTTAATTTATTACAAGTAACCGGACAGATATTACAACTTTTCATGTTCTTTTTTAATTGATTTGTAAAGCAGCAGGTTGTCCTTACCCGGACTTCTCTATTTTGTTCCTTGTTATATACAGATTTCGTGTAGTATTTGGTTAATGGATTTTGGTGGTAATCACCGAATAACTCACCACTCGCATGCTTTACGATAAATTGAAAGTCATCGACAGCTCTTTCTCTAACTGCATCATCTTTACATTCATTTAGAAAAGATTCGTACAACCAAAAGATGTATACGGCAATGTTTTCCCATAAAATATACTTCGAGATTTTCGAAATACGAACAAAAGCATTCATCAATGGAAATATATGCTTGGCAAACACTTCTGCTACTGCCTCACGACGCCATTCATGACGTGGTTCAGATGCTTCAAAGAAGCTTAAATCATTAAAACAGAAAGAAGGAAGCCACAAATCTCCTTGATAGCTGGACTCAATCGATACATTTTCAAACGTAATATTCAGACGTTTGTTCCAAACGGTCATCGCGTACAAATAAATAGCAGGAAGAAATGCGTACCGTTTCATCAGGATCGAAACTGCAACCTTATCGTTCGGAGCGCCGACTTCTTCCTTAACACGTTGTAAATATGCTAGGCAGCCTTCTCTATCATTCATGATTTCATGTAAGGGCACAGAAAGCTCAGATGACACTCTTTTTTCTGTCAAACGGAGACGTTTAAGCTCCGTCAGTTCTTCTTCAGTTAAGCTCATCCTGTTAGCCATGTACTACCTTCCCCTTTTGTTGAATGAATCTCCCCTTACCGTAAGGGATGCACAAAGGTGTACCAAATAACGGATCGATTGTGACTTCACATTTCATATTAAATACATTCATGACGAGATGACTGTTCATAATAGTTTCCGGCTTACCTTGTGCATAAATTGTCCGATCCTTAATCGCTACAATATTATGGGCATAGCGACAGGCCAAATTTAAATCATGTAGCACCATCACAATGGTTCGGTTTTCTTGCTCATTTAATTCAAATAACAAATCAAGAATTTCTATTTGATGGGTCATATCTAAATAGGTGGTTGGTTCATCCAATAGAATGACCTCGGTGTCTTGGGCAAGTGTCATGGCAATCCACGCACGCTGTCTCTGTCCACCTGATAAAGAATCAACACTTCGATCCTTAAATAGCTCCATGCCTGTTGCTTTTAAGGCAGCCTCTACCTTTAGTTCGTCGTCTTTTGACCATTGCTTTAACCATGATTGATAAGGATAACGCCCTTGTTTAACAAGCTGTAGTACCGTTAATCCTTCTGGAGCAATGGGTGATTGCGGTAAGATCGCCATTTTCTTAGCTACGTTTTTTGTTGACATATTGGCAATAGTAGCGCCATCAAGCAGTACAGTGCCAGTTTTTGGTTTAAGTAATCGGGCAATCGAGCGAAGCAGTGTTGATTTACCACAGCCATTTCCACCGATAAAAACAGTAATCTCCCCCTTAGGGATTTTTACATTTAAATCTTCAATTATTATCGTATCTCCATATGAAAGACTCAGATGATTTGTTTCAATCGCCGTATTCATTTTTTTCACACCTTTACTTGGTTTTGTTCCAATAAGCTTTACCTAGTCTTTCTGATTTATTGTCGTGCTTTAAATAATAGGTATATAAAATAAGGTGCGCCAATGCTGGCAGTAAATACCCCTGCAGGGATTTCAAGAGGTGAAAATAGAGTCCGTCCAATTAAATCTGCCGCTATCACAAGAATCGCTCCGATTAGTGCTGAAACAGGTAATAGTGCCCCAAATGCAGACCCAACTAATCTTCGCGCCATATGTGGCGCCATTAAGCCAACAAACCCAATCCCACCCGCAAACGCTACCGACCCGCCAATTAGTCCAGTACTTAGCAACAATAGTACGAGGCGTTGTCGTTGAATCTCTCCGCTTAAGCCGATGGCTATTTCATCACCAAGCTCTTGAATATTAATATGGCGAGCATAAATAAACGTAATGATTAACAGGATGAAAATCCACGGAACAAGTACTGAAACATTATCCCAATTTGATCCGTAGACGGTTCCGGTAATCCAAATATTTGCCTGACTTGCTTGATAGATTGGACCGAAAACCATCATCAGGGTGGTTAAAGCCTTCATTAACGTCATGATTCCAATGCCGATTAAAACAAGTCTGATTGGCGAAACTCCATTTTTCCAAGCCAAAAAATAAACAAGAAAAGCTACCATTACTGCACCGAAAAATGCAGCAACAGGCATCCATTTGATACTTACCGTTAACGCATTATTTTCATCACTAAAAAAAGCTAAAAATCCTACAACTGCAACGGCAGCTCCACCTGTAATCCCTAAAATATCTGGAGAGGCTAAAGGATTGCGGATCATTCCCTGGAGAATGCCGCCAGCGACAGCTAAGCCCATCCCAACCATCATTGCAACAATGATTCTAGGTAAGCGAAAGGTCTGTATGATCAAGCGGTCCATGTCTGTTCCTCCACCAAAAAGCACTTCAAGGACACTTAAGGGACCTATTTTCATTTCACCAAGACCTGTACTAACAACAAAAACGGCTGCAGTCAAAAACAGCAAGCTAAAAAACACGAATAATGCACGTATATTCATTAGGTAAGATATTTTTCCATTAAGTAATCTTACATTTTTGTATTGATTCATCGTCCATTGAACCCCCTTCTAGCAAGATAAATAAAGAATGGAGTTCCAATAATAGCCGTCATGACCCCAACAGGCATTTCCTCTGGCATCACAATATAACGTGCTGCGATATCAGCTGCGATTAAGAGAATCCCACCTAATAACGCAGAATAGGGAATCAACCAGCGATGGTCCGTCCCCACGATTGCACGAGTTACATGAGGTATAACTATCCCAATAAAAGCAATTTGACCTGCCACGGCAACTGCTCCACCTGATAAAAGAATGACTATGATCACGGCGATCACTTTGATAAAACCTGTATTTAATCCTAGTCCCTTAGCTACGTCCTCCCCCATCGCAAACACATTCAATTTACCAGAAATGATAAGTGCAATAACCCAACCAAATGATAGGTACGGCAATACCGACATTAAATTTTCTAATTTTCTTCCAGCAACTGAACCTGATAGCCAAAACAAAACCTGCTCTAGTGCCGCTTCATTTATGACGAGCAAGCCTTGGGTTAATGAGGCAAACATTGCCGTCAAAGCTGCACCAGCAAGGGTCAGCTTCATCGGTGTTAGGCCTTCACGTCCGACGGAACCGACAGCAAAGACACAGATTGCTGCCACTGCAGCACCGAAAAATGATACCCATGTAAACAGCTGAAGATTACTTGAATGGTAGATGGCCACAGCAATGACAACAGCCAATCCAGCCCCAGCGTTAACGCCGAAAAATTCAGAGGATGCCAGTGGATTTTTCGTAAGGGTTTGTAATAAAACACCAGAAATCGCTAAACTCGCACCAACAGCAGCAGCAATAAACGCCCTCGGGAGACGTACTGTTTGAAGAATCAAATGCTCATTTGAACCATTAAAGCTTGTAAAAGAATCCAGTGCAACCTTCCAAGAAGTATCAGTGTAGCCATAAACAACACTGGAACACACTAATAACAAAAGTAGGCTTAAAACAACAATTAAACCTACCCACTTTTCAACATTACTTTTTAATAGCATTATAGATACCCTCTTTATTGTTATAAAAAGATGAATTCAAATTCAGTCTATTTTAATTGAGAATCAATGTCAATGAGAATCGTTTTCATTTTTAATCAAAACAATTACTTTATGTATTGACAACGTGTTTAGATTGCCATTATGATATGGTTGTTCAATTGAAAATGATTATCATTAACAATTAAGTGGAGGCTACATACTGATGAAAAAATTGAAGATTTTCCTATCCCTTCTTATACTCGGAGCTCTATTTATGCTCGCTGCTTGTGGGAAGGATGGAGCAGACAAGACAACGGAAACGAAGGAAAAGGAACCGAAAACCGAAGAAACAAGCTATACGATACAGCATGCAATGGGCGAAACGACATTAGAAAAAACGCCTAAACAAATTGTTATTTTAACAAATGAAGGCACAGAAGCATTACTTGCGATGGGAGTAACTCCAGTAGGCGCTGTTCAATCTTGGACAGGAGATCCTTGGTATGATCATATTGCTAAAGATATGAAGGATGTTCAAGTTGTCGGGGTAGAATCACAAGTCAATGTTGAAGCAATTGCGGCTCTAAAGCCAGATCTAATCATAGGTAATAAAATGCGCCAAGAAAATATTTATCCGCAATTAAGTGCAATTGCTCCTACTATTTTTGCAGAAACATTACGTGGCGATTGGCAAGAAAACTTCAAACTTTATGCAAAGGCCATTAATAAAGAGGAAAAAGGGCAAGAAGTGCTAAAGGCATACGAAGACAAAATTGCAGGTTTAAAGGAAGAACTTGGCGACAAACTAAGCATGAAGGTTTCAATGGTGCGCTTTATGTCAGGTGATGTTCGAATCTATCATAAGGATACTTTTTCTGGGGTTATTTTAGATCAACTAGGGTTCGCCCGGCCTGAAAGCCAGAATGTAGATGATTTTGCTGAGCGTAATGTAACGAAGGAACGTATACCAGCTATGGATGGTGATATCCTTTTTTACTTCACCTATGATACAGGAGATGGCACTGCAACTGAGCTAGAAAAGGAATGGACCCAAGATCCGTTATTTAAAAACCTAGAAGTCTCAAAACAAGGAAATGTCCACAAAGTGAATGATGTAATCTGGAACACTGCTGGTGGCGTTATTGCCGCAAACTTAATGCTAGACGATTTAGAAAACAAATTTTTAAAATAAAGAATCCTCTCCCTAATAATATGGGGCTAGCCATCGGATACATTGGCTAGTCCTTTTTTATTGGTTATTTTCCCCCACTCCTTCTATTCATTTTTCCCATTCCATTCATAACATTTCCTGTGTTGGAAATAATACAAAAAAGGCAGAACGACATAGGTGATAAACATGATGGATTGGTTCAAAAGGAAACCTAAGGAATTAGAAGAGTTAGAAACAAAACTAGCTAATTCTGCTGATTATAAAAAAACAGAGTGTGTGAATAAAGAAACAGATGTGCAATTTCATCTTTCATTTATCGCAACATTGATTGATGATAATGTCCTGCAGACGAGTATTCTTCCCAATCTATTGGAATGTACCTTTCATTCTCTTGAGGATATTGCTACCATCGTTCCCGTTGCTGATATTCAAATTAGCAAGGATGTCGCAATGATTGAGAAAAAACTGTTTGATGGCTATGTTATGGTCACTCTCGAAGCAAATCGAAATCAATTTGCTTTTATCTCTGCCCGCAAGGAAATAGTGCGCAGTATTGCAGCACCAGAAGTGGAATTCAGTGTTGTTGGACCAAAGGAATCCTTTGTCGAATCGATTGGACAAAATCTAAATCTGATTCGAAAGCGCATTCCAATTAAAGAGTTATATATTGAGCAAATGAAAGTGGGGAAGCTTTCAAAAACAGAAATCGCCATATTGCATATAGATGGGATAGCTGATAAAGAAAATGTCAATACGATTCGCCAGCGGATTCAAGATTTAGATTTTGATTTGATTGCAGATAGCTCGTATCTTGTTCAGCTCATCTGCGATAATGAGAATTCTCCCTTCCCACAGCTTTTGGATACTGAGCGACCCGACCGTGTCGCCGCGATTCTAGCAGAAGGAAAAATTGCAGTGGTGGTCGATGGTTCTCCACATGTCCTGATCGCACCGACGACACTTGTTGAATTTTTCAGCTCATTTGAAGATTATTTTTTAAATTGGTTTTTATCATCGTTTTTCCGGCTTATTCGTTTATTTGCGGTTGCCTTTTCACTTTTAATCACACCGATTTATGTGGCAGCCCTCAATTATCACTATGAACTGATTCCTAAGGATTTATTAACAACGCTTGTGTCATCAAGAAGGTTAATTCCATTACCTCCTATCCTTGAGGCGTTCTTTCTAGAACTCACAATCGAATTACTTAGAGAGGCTGGAGCAAGACTTCCGACAAAGGTCGGACAAACAATCGGTATCGTAGGCGGGATCGTGATTGGAACGGCTTCAGTTGAAGCTGGATTGACGAGTAACGTTTTATTAATCATTGTTGCCTTAGCAGCACTTGCCTCGTTTACTACTCCCGTCTATAAAATGGGCAACACCATTCGTTTAATGCGTTTTCCATTTTTATTTTTTGCCGAATTGTGGGGATTAGTGGGCATCGTCTATTGTTTCTGTCTATTGCTTACACATTTACTAAGACTTACATCACTAGGTCGACCGTTCTTGGAACCGATTTATCCTCCAAGGACAGTCGACATAAAGGATGCATTTGTTCGTCTACCGTTTAAAAAGCTTTCAGTAAGGCCTAGTTATTTGCGAACAAATCAACCCAATCGCTTTAATACAAAAAAGGCGAAAGAAAAGAAGGATATTGATGAATGATACTTATTTTTTCCATTGACTTATTAAAGTGAATGTTGATTTTTGTGCAAAGTTGATTGGAGCACCTGCAGTGAAAATCAACAGACAAATCTAACAAAGCCATCCCATTAATCAAAGGAGGGATACACTTGCCACAGCCTATTGCTGAAAATAAAAAAATATCCCCTTTCCTTGTTTATTATTTAATAATTGGCATGCAAATTGGAATCGGTATTCTTGGATATCAACGAATTATAGCCAAGGATGCTGGATATGATGCATGGGTTTCAGTAGTGCTTGCAGGTTTAACCATCCACATCCATGTATGGATGATGTATAAAATTCTAGAAACCGTAGATGGAGATTTATTTAAGGTCCATCAATATATTTTCGGGAAAATGTTTGGAAAAATAGTCAGTTCCATCTTTATTTTTTACTTTTGTCTTTATGCCACAGCAGTTTTGAGAGCATTTGTTGAAGTTATTCAAGTTTGGGTTTTTCCAGATCTAAATATTTTTTGGTTCTCGTTCGCTTTTTTATTTTTATGTATATATATCGTTTTTGGAGGCTTTCGGACCGTAACAGGGATTGCCTTTTTCGGAACAGTGTTGCCAGTCTATTTAATTTTCATTTTTGCCTATGCGCTGCCTTATTGCGATATTAGTAATATCCAGCCCGTTATGGACCATTCCATTAAAGGGCTATTAATGGCCTATTTTCATATGTCCCTAACATACACAGGCTTTGAAACGTTACTATTTGTTTACCCATTTATTAAAGACCCTCAAAAATCAAAAAAGTGGGCCCATATGTCCGTTCTAACTACAACCATCATCTATACCGGACTAGCCGTTATCACCTTTGCGTATTTTTCAGAACGGCAGCTTCAGGAAACCATTTGGCCAACATTAAACATTTGGAAAATTGTTGAGATGCCCTTTGTTGAACGGTTTGAGTATATAGGGATTGCCAATTGGAATCTTATTGTATTACCGAATGTATGTATTTCACTATGGATTGCCAGCCGACTAATGAAACAAATATTTAATTTCAAGCAAAAAAAAGGAGTCATCGTCTTATCCCTTATTTGCTTAATTGCTTCATCCCTCGTTATAACTAGAATGGATATTAATAATCTATCTGATCTGTTTGGAAAAATGAGTTTTGCTGTAAATAGTATCTATATACCTTGTTTATTTATTGCCGTCATGATTGCCAAGAGGGTGAAAAAGCATGCTTAGAAAATGTAGTTTCATATGCTTGATGCTCCTACTATTAACAGGGTGTGTCGAAAAGGAAATATTAGATGACATCAGCATCGAAAGTGGACTTGGGTTTGATTATTATAAAAAAGGTCAGATTTTAGGAACAGCATTAGTGCCCAATTATATGCCTGATAAATCCATAAAAAATGTGACCTATACGTCTGTTTCTGCCATGAATCGCGAATTGTTTCTTGAAATGCAACGACAATCAGCCGATCCCCTCGTAATTGGGAGCTTACAGGTCGCTTTATTTGGTGAAAAATTAGCCAAAAACGGCATTATTGACCTCATTGACTCGCTGCAACGGGATGCAACAATTGGTGAGCGGCTATACTTAGTCGTCGTAGATGGAAAAGCAAGTGAGCTATTAAAGCACGATTATGGAACAAGTGGAAACGCTACCTATATTTCTAATCTAATTGAACAAAATATTAAAGCCCGTGATTTGCCAAAGTCCAATCTCCATAGGTTCATTTACGATTTTTTCCAAACAGGTAAAGACTCCTATCTTCCGACATTAAAAAAAATTGGTAAAGATAAAATGGAAATAAGCGGGATAAGTCTCTTTAAAAAGGATAAAGTCGTCGACACCCTTCCCACAAGCAAAATGTTCTTTTTTAAACTATTGGTCGATCAATATAGCGAAGGAACCTATAAAATAAAAATGGGTGATGAAGAGGCTGCTGTACGGAGCATTTTATCGAAAACCCATTTTGAATTATCAAAGAAGAATCCTACTGAAGTAACCATTCACATTAAAATAAAAGGATCCATTCGAGAATTCTCAGGAAATAAACTTTCGTCGAAAGCCATAAAAGCGATTGAAAAAAATATGGAGAAAAAAGTAAATCAAGAAAGCTTGAAGCTACTCAATCATTTTAAAGAAATTGGAATTGATCCAGTTGGAATCGGCCATTTTGTTAAATCAAGAACGAGACATTTCGACTATGAAAAATGGAAAACCACCTATAAAACGGTACCGATAAAAATAGAAACAAAAGTTAAAATTATTGATGCGGGGGTTATTGAATAAAAAAAGTGGGAGCGCCATTTCATTGAGGCTCCCACTCTTTTTAATCTGAGGTTGAAAACATATATTTTTTGTGATGGTACCGTATCGAAAAAATCAACCCGATCGCAAGCATATTCCCCATAAGCGAGCTACCACCATAACTGACAAACGGCAAAGGAATACCGGTAATTGGAAGGACCCCGATGGTCATCCCAACATTTTGAAAAACGTGGAAGGTAATCATACTAATCACACCCACACAAATAAACGTATAAAAATCATTCTTCGTCTCCATACCGATTCTCGTAATATGATAAATGAGCAGAAAGAACAAGCTGACAACGACACTCGCCCCTACAAACCCAAATTGTTCACCAACAATACTAAAGATAAAATCCGTTTGCCCTTCTGGTAAATAGACTTCCCCTTTACCAAAACCTTTTCCGACCGTCTCACCAGATCCAATTGCAAGCAGCGATTGCGTCAATTGGTCACCGGTTGAATCTTGGAAGTTATATGGGTCCAACCACGAATAAATTCGATTAAATTGATATTGCTCAACACCAAGCGCTTTTTCTAGTAACTCTGGTTTCGCAATCACTAAATAGAAGATGGAAGAAACGAGCAATATACCGGGTACTAAAAATCGGCAATAACAGCCTCCAGTTTATCCCTGAAATAAAAATCATACCAAGCATAATGGCGATAAATACAAGTGAAGTTCCAAGGTCTTCCTTTATAACTAAAATCAATGGCGCAAACGTGACTAGTCCAATTTTTACAAGCAGCCAGAAATCGGTTTTGATCGTTTTCACTTGATTATTCTGATGATGTTCAATGATCACTCTCGCTAATGTCAAAATAAGAAAAACTTTAACAAACTCTGAAGGCTGAATTGTTCCTAAACCAAAAGGCAACTTGTACCAGTTTTTCGAACCATTGATGACAGGCGCAATACTTGTTGGGGCCACAATTAAAAAACCTTGTACGACTAACCCGAGGCCATAAACATACCATGATATTTTTTTTAACTGATCCGAATCCAATGTAATGACACTAGCAATAATACCAGTACCAACTGCATACCAAAAGATTTGTTTAAATAAGAAATTTCCTTCGTATTGTCCTTGGGCACTATAGATTGCCAAACAACTGGATAAAAATAATAAAAATAATATTAAAACTAAACCGTAGTCTAGTCGAGGTGTATTTTTTTGATTAGTAGCCATGTTAAATCCCCTACTCTAATAAAGTGAATCTCTTCTATCAGTGAGTTATACTATTAGCCACTGACGAAAGTCCATTCTTTCATTATATTTTTATTAATCCAAAATCACAACTCGGAAAAAATAGGATATCATGAATAAGACGTAGAAAATAGTACTTTGGTTTCATATTTAATTAATTTACCAATGAAAGAACATGGTTGATTTTTGAACATTTGTTGATTGGAGCGGAAGGTGCGAGACTCCTGCGGGAGAAGGTGTCTCGGGAGACCCCACAGGCGCTAGGGCGCCGAGGAGAACGAAAAGCGGAAGCGGCTTGCCCAGGGGCGACAGGCATAAGACGAGCCGGCATGAAGGTCGTTCTTTGACCTTCTTGACGGATTGGCTTATGACCCCGAGCCCCTAGCCGCTGCAGCTAGACAGGCTCCCGGACTCCCCGCTGGGTCGCTGAGCACCTGCAGCGGAAATCAACAGACTAATTCAACCAAAATCGATGGAACTTAACAAAACTTAACAAAACTTAACGATACATGATAAAAATCATAGAAACTAATTAAAACTTCAATTATACTATTAATATGGAGTTGCTAGGAGGGTCCAGAATGAATGACCAAATGTATACGCCAGATGAAATCGCTACGATATTTAAAATATCGAAGCATACCGTTTATGAGCTGATAAAGAGAGGTGAATTGCGAGCCTTTAAAGTAGGAAACAAGATGCGAATTGAACAGTCAGAGGTTGACCGCTATAAAGGAAGTATGATGGCAGCGCCAAAGCAAGAAAAAATGAGCAATACCCCTCCCAATTCTATACAAATGTATACTATTAAAATTACAGGCAGTCATGATTTTGTTATTGAACACTTGCTTAAAATGGTCCAAAAGGAAATGCATTCGATTTCATTACAGCCATCATTTATCGGTAGTTTGGAAGGACTCATGACACTCTACCATGGCGCTTCTGATGTTGCAGCGATTCACTTGCTTGATCCAGCGTCACAAACATACAATATTCCATTTATCAAACAGCTTTTTGTTCACGAGCCTATTACAGTGTTGAGATTGGGTGCTAGAGAACAAGGATTTATTGTAAAAAATGGGAATCCAAAGCAAATTCAATCATTTGAGGATCTTGTACGGAAAGATGTCTCGTTTATTAATCGACAAAAGGGCTCTGGCACACGATTTATCTTTGACCATTATTTATCAGTACATAATATCGCACCTGCCTCTATTATAGGCTATGACAATGAAGAATGGACTCATTTATCAACCGCTTCAGCTGTCAGTCGTGGTGCAGGAGATGTTGCTTTTGGGATTCGCTCGGCTGCAAGTCAGCTCAATCTCGACTTCATCCCGGTTACAAATGAGCAATTCGATCTCGTATTTCGTTGGACTGACGAAAACAAAAGTGCTCTTGATGCGTTAATCTCCTTAATCCAATCACCAGATTTTGCATCGAGCACGCGAGACATGGAAGGCTATGACTTTAGTGAATTAGGTAAAATAATTTATCAAAAACATTAGTGGGGGATATTTCAACATGAAAATGAAAAAGTTTTCGTTATTAAGTGTCGTATTTTTAATGATGTTCTTATTGTTTGGATGTGCTCAAAACGACACGAAAACAGAAACAAGCAATGATAAGAAAAAGACTGAAGAAAAAGCTGAAGCACCAAAGGATATGATTCTTGCCACTACAACAAGTACGCAGGATAGCGGCCTTCTGGATGTAATAATCCCTAAATTTGAAAAAGAGGCAAATGTTAATGTTAAGATCATTGCGGTCGGTACAGGACAAGCCCTTGAAATGGGAACAAAAGGTGAAGCAGATGCGCTTCTTACACACGCTCCAAAGTCCGAGCAAGTGATTGTTGATGCTGGCGACGCCATTAATTACAAACGCGTAATGTATAATGATTTTATCATCGTAGGTCCAAAAAAAGACCCTGCTGGTGTAAAAGGCTTAGATACTTTAGAAGCATTCAAAAAGATTTTTGATTCAAAATCAATTTTCGTTTCTCGTGGCGACGATTCTGGCACACATAAAAAGGAACTGGAAATTTGGACTGCGGCTAGTTTAGATCCTAAAACCCTTTCTTCTTATGTTTCCGCAGGTCAAGGGATGGGACCAACCCTCCAAATCGCTGCTGAAAAAGGCGGTTATGTATTAACAGACCGTGCGACTTTCTTAGCCCAACAGAAAAACTTAGGTGAAGTAAGCATTTTAGTTGAAGGCGGAAAAGATTTACAAAATATTTATCATGTGATGCAGGTAAACCCTGAAAAACATGATAAAGTAAATAGTGAGAGTGCAGAAGCTTTCGTTGAGTTTATGGTGAAAGATTCAACACAAAAAATCATTAGTGAATTTGGCGTGAAAGAATACGGAGAGCCACTATTCTTCTCTTACACAGAATAATCCGTTTTCCCGCTGAACAGCAAAATTTTCCAACTGAAGGATGCGAGCGGGCAGATGAATTTATTATTTGAAGGCTTAAAAAAAGCAGTTGAAATGGTTTTATCAGGTGATAGCGAAATATTCGCTATCACCTTATTGACATTAAGGGTGTCCTTTACAGCAATTTTCATCAGCATGCTCATTGGCATACCCGTCGGTACATTGCTAGGGCTAACCCGATTTCCTGGGAAAAGATTCCTTTTAGTGCTAATCAATATTGGTATGGGGCTACCTCCAGTGGTTGCCGGTTTATGGATAACGATTTTCCTATGGCGTTCAGGTCCGCTAGGGGATTTATCGTTGCTCTATTCACCAACAGCAATCGTGATGGCACAAATCCTGGTCTCTCTCCCTATCATTACAGGATTAACCTGCACAGCCTTTCAACAAATCGATCAAAAGCTGCTGTTGCAAATTAAAGCTTTAGGAGCAACAAAAGTACAAACAGTATGGATTCTGTTAAAAGAAACGAAAATCGCAATCATGGCCGCGATTATGGCGGGGCTTGGTCGGATTTTAGCAGAAGTAGGTGCAGCGATGATGGTTGGTGGGAACCTGCAGGGTGAAACACGGATCCTCACCACCTCAATTGTAATGGAGGTTTCGAAAGGAAATTTTGATGTTGCCCTTGCCCTCTCATTTATCTTAATTACGATAGCGTTTTTGATCACTTTCTTATTAACTTTTCTCCAGCAAAGGACGCGAAATGTATGAAACCTATCTTACACCTCCAAAATATTACCTATGCAAGAGGCGGACAAACGATCCTGCAAATTCCTGATGTTCACCTAAATCAGGGCGAAGTTGTTGGAATTATGGGTCCAAATGGAGCTGGTAAAAGTACATTAGTGAAGGTAATGGCCTTATTAGAGGAGCCTAACACTGGCTCTATTTTTTATCATGGAGCTGAGGTAACGGTGAAATCATTTTCGCTCGAACAGCGCCGAAAATTTGCGATTGCCCTTCAACAGTCCTTGCTACTTAATACAACCGTGTTTCAAAATGTCGCACTCGGGCTAAAGCTACGAAAGTTAAGTAAAAATACAATTGCAGAGAAAGTCCATTACTGGTTAGAAAAATTTCATATTGCTCATTTGGCGAATAAAAATGCGAAAAGCCTATCAGGCGGTGAGGCCCAGCGAGTCAATTTAGCAAGAGCCTTCGTCTTAGAGCCAGAGGTGTTATTTTTGGATGAACCATTCTCAGCCCTAGACTTTCCAACAAAAGTTAAGCTGTTAAAGGATTTGAAATCAATCCTCGAAACCACGAAAACGACGACTGTTTTTATTAGTCACGATATGCTAGAGATCAAGTTTCTTACATCTAATTTAATGATTATGATCGACGGGAAAATCGAACAAGCCAGCACAACCGAAGAAGTTATTTCCTTGCCAAATGAAAAAACAGCCAGCTTCCTCAGCGAATGGACATTAAGTGGGGTTCTAGGCTAACTTTCAATACATAATTTTCTAGCTTACATTGCATACTATCCTTGAATTCTTTTCATAAAGGAGCTAGAAAAATGACGAAGAAAGTGAATAAAGGCTCAAGTAACCAAAACTCGCCTAGAAGAGGACAAACAGAGTTCGCAAAGGAAATTACAAGCGGAGATAATAGCAAAGGGAACAAGCGAAATAAGAGCCAGAATGACAAAAGTGACGAATAATACCCAAAAAACGGCTAACGATCTCTCGTCAGCCGTTTTGTTAATCTATTAAAAATGGATTGATGAATATCGATGGAGCTGATGAGCAGATTCATCAATATTGGTAATATCAATCACTGTGCCAAGTACCTCAACTACTTCATTCTCGTTGAATAGTGGTTTTAACCTAAAGAGAAGTTGTTTGTTTTGTACAACGGCTTTAAATGTGACATTTGTGCCTGTGTCCCAGCACCTTTGATAGTATTCCTCAATCAAGGTAGCTTTTTTAGGAAAAAGCTCGGAGGTTGTTTTTCCCACCACACTAGTTGGCAATATTCCTAATTCCTCCAATAAGTCTCCATCACAGGTATTGTGAATAAATTGCTTCCCTTCTTTTTTAAAGGTAAAAAAGATTCCCTGAAACTCATGCAACAAATCTGATAATTGTAACTCATTCTTTTGAAAATGACTTTCAAAAAAGCTTTCTTTCTCAATTGAATAGTGGAAACCTTTTAAAATGTAAAAGTAGCCCACCACCTTAAATAAATGCCCTGAAAAATTATAAATATCATATACACTTTTATAGATAGTGAAAATCAACTCTGATAAAAATAAAACAGTAAAGGCAAGCGCAAAATATAGATATTCTTGTTTTTTCCTTTCGTTGTAGAAAAACAGTGCAAAAACGATTGACATAATATGTAGGAAACAAACGAAATATTCAATCGAGTTTTTTAAATATGTTGTTCCTTTTCCTTCTACAACCAATAACGGCAAGCTCATTTCATATTGATACACGATAAATCCAATTAGCGTAACAATACTAATACTAGCAGTCAATAATAGATTCCTTGGGTCGTAGCTGAGCTTCCGATCAGGAAGAATCAAAATGAGTAACAAAGATGCTGCTTCAAATGTCCTGGCAATGACCCAAAACCATGTCGCATTATTGGCTGAGCTGTCTGTAATGAAAAATGGCATTCCTTTATAGGAAATCGTGTGCATCAAATCAATCATGGCTATAATGAAATAAACTAGGGCCAGAACGAGCATTTTACTAGATCGAATTTGACCGAATTTTTTCCAGCCATATAAGAAAATGGATGATGAAATAGCAATGGCAAAGAACTCCAAAATTAGGTGGATGCTGACAAAATTAATTGGATTGTACAGAGCAGATAATTGCGTGTGGAAAAAATAGGTTGTGACCAGCAGCAGTACTGAAAATAAAATATAAAATAAAAACTTTCCTTCTGTTAAAGAGGGTTTCATATTTTACACCTCCTCTCTCTTCCTCTTTTTTTAATATATTATAATTCCTTCTTTTCCCACTTCGACGAGTAAGATTTTGCATCTTTATGACTTTTCACTAAAATGTATTTATTTTTAAAAACTTGGCTCTGTCAGCCTCATAAGGATAAAGCGAAAGACACATAATAGTCATGAACTTCACCACTTGTTCAATTACACACATAGTTTTTTTCTTTATTATAGAAGAAAGGACACTATACTTTTACTTAAGGATGGGTTGCTCATAATGGCTAAACTACTTTATGTTACTGTTAATCCAAAAAAAGATATTGAACGCTCAAAAGGACGTCAAATTGGTGAAGTTTTTTTAGAAGCCTTCCGTGAAGAACAACCGGACGTTGAAATCGTTAATTGGGATTTATATAACTTAGATATGCCTTTAATGGATGAAGATTTATTATACGCTCGTGCAAAGCTTTCTTTTATGGGCTATAAGATGGAAGATTTATCGGAGAATGAACGTTCACAAATTACAAGAATGTGGGCATTAGCCGACGAGTTCATTAGTTTTGATTACTATGTGTTTGTTTCCCCAATTTGGAACCTTGGATCTCCTGCTATTTTAAAAGCATTTTTAGATAATTTATTTGTTGCTGGCAAGACTTTCACCTATACAAAAGAAGGTGCATTAGGTCTTTTAACAGATAAAAAAGCTATCCATATTCAAACTCGTGGTGGCATTTATTCACACGGTCGCATGGAGCCACTTGAATTTGGCGATCGCTTCTTAAAAGCTGCACTTGGCTTCTTAGGAATGGACGTCAAAGAAACTGTGTTTGCAGAAGGTCTAGATCACTTCCCTAAACAAATTCCAGAAATCATGGCAGAGGCTAAAGAAAAAGCAGCAGCTGCAGCTCGCGAAATGGCAAAAGAACCAGTTAAACAAGCTTAATAACAAATAGAAAAAAGGACTGTCAGTGACACTGACAGTCTTTTTTCATCTATTAAAGCTTAGTTACAGGTGAATGATCTGCGGGAAACTCGATGCCCATTTGCTTACGAGCTTCATCTAGGATATCCATCACGATTAAGGAATTTGGAAGAGAATTAATCTTCGACTGGTTTTGACCATCTTTAATTAACTCAATAAACTCCTTCGCCTCATAGTACATAGGCTGATGCTCATCGGCAACTGATAAATCTTCTTTTTCACCGTTACGATAGTGAATTTCCACTGTCTCCAGGTATATTAATTTTATCAAGAATGATATTGCCTTCTTCCCCCTGAATTTCGGCCGGAAGGGTAGAATTGCTTATTTTTGAAAACATAACAACCGCATCCATCTCTTTATATTTTAAGATGATACTCCCTTTCCCATCTACTCCGGACTCAAGGCGAAGGCCAGTAGCTTGGATACTTTCAGGCGCCCCGAATAATACGACTAATGGATAAATACAGTAGATTCCAATATCCATAATGGCTCCATTAGAAAATTCCGGTTTGAATGCATTTAAAATATTGCCTGCTTTGTAGGCATCATACCTTGAGGAATATTGACAATAGCTAGCAAAATAGCTTCTTACCTTTCCTATCTTATGTATGTTTTCACTTGCGACGCGAAAATTTGGTACGGTCGTTGATTTTAGTGCTTCCATTAATAACACATTATGTTTCTTTGCTGCTGCGACCATTGCTTCAAGTTCGGTTTTATTTGAGGCAATCGGTTTTTCACAAAGCACATGCTTGCCATGTTCTAAGAAAACGATAGACTGTCTCGCATGAAACGAATTAGGACTCGCAATATAAACGGCATCAATATCGGAACTGTTTGCCATTTCACTAAGATCTGTGAAAATGTTTTTGACTCCAAACTTTTTTGCAAATGCTTGAGCTGTTTCCTCAGCTCTTGAATAGACTGCTGATAATTGAAAATCTGGATGTTCCTTTGCTGCACTAATAAAGCTTTCCGTTATCCAATTCGTACCAACTACACCAAACCTAATCAAGTATTTTCCTCCTTTTAAGTAACCAAAAGAGTGCCATAGTTTTTATGCATTAGTGGTTTATTCTTTATTCATGGCACTTTTGTATTCATCTATTAGTTTATATTTTTGTTGTTCATTATGAATAAGTGTATTACCGAATTTCGGGATGATTTGCTGCCAACCATTTTTGCGATCTGGTGATGTTGCAAACAAGTACATGCTTCCAGGCTTTAGTAGAGCATCTCCCTCATATTTTGATAAATAAAGCTTACCCTTTTCTTTGTAGTATCCAGCCTGTTGATTGACGATAATGTCATCCAGAAACCCACCCTTGACATTTTGAGTGATTCGAACGGAAAACTGTGTGCTCGGTTTTCCTTGATAAGCTTCATGGCCCACCTGTTTAATGACCTCTCCAATAAAAATATTTTCACTATCATCACTAATGTTTCGTTTATCAGAATCGTCCTTCTGTTTATCATAGACTCTGTTCACAGCAATTGCATTTTCTTTGTTATCCAACCAATAAGTATTCAACTTCACAAAAAGTAATCCAGTAATAATAATTAGAAAGACTGAAGATAGTAATATTTTTTTCTTCATTTCACAAACACCTTTCTAGAATGTTTTATAACTAATTGAAGCTAATAAGAATACATTAAAATTATACCGAAATAATGTAAATAAGCCATTTATTAGTTTTCGCTTTCTAGAAATTTTTTTGAACATAGGCTTTTGACTTTTTTATATTTACGATACCCTTTTCTTACCATATTCATAATGAACAACGGAATCGGTGGATGCAAGCGATACAATAACGGTTTGTAAATTTTTTTATAAGCCTTCTTTAGATCAGGCCATTTACTGCAATATCCTTCCTTATAAAAATCAGAAATATCAACTACATATCCTTTTTTCCCATTCATCACTACATTTTTGCCATGAACATCATACGGATTTAATCCAACTGTGGTCGCATAATGAAGGGCATCGTCAATATCCTTCATCACTGATTCCGGAATCTGCTTTCCTTTTACCACCGCATTAAAAAGCGTGATTCCTCTGATCCTTTTTAACACCAAATAATTTTCTCCAAAGGCATAGAGGTTCGAGAATGCCTCGTGCTTCCCACCAATTTTTTTATAAACTTCAATTTCTTTTTTTAACTCATGCTGGCTTCTTCCATATATCTTTACGACCCATTCGGGTTTTGCTTTGTGATAAAACACGGCAGCATAATTGCCACTTCCAAGCATTCTCCAACAGTCAGATGTGTTAATTACTTCAATTGGGTCAAACAAATTGTCAGCTTTTAATGTGACATTTGGCAGTAGCTCTTGTTCAATTAACCTGATATAGGCGTTAATATTCATGTACAATCCCTCAATTTTATTTATGAAAATGATAAAAATGACGATACTAATATTTATGAAAGTAACATAACCTCAAGCACCAAACACATTTTTCATCACATGTTTATTGCATATTTCCATTATCACACACCTTCAATTGAATTTGCGTGGAGATTTTAGCTTATTAATTTTGGTCTATGGCAAAATTTTATATCAAGGTCAATTAACATGCATTACACCTACTCTTTTTCTCTAGACCCACACGAGATTTGTTTGTTACTCTTAAAACGAATAGTACAAATTGGGGTGTCAAAAGATGGAAAGATCGGAAGAAATAAAAAAGGCGGAATCAGGTGCCTGGCTCAGTATCATAGTGTATATTTTATTATCAATACTTAAGCTTGGTGTTGGCTATATTGGAAATTCAGAGGCTTTACGTGCAGATGGTTTAAACAACACAACAGATGTCGTTGTTTCGATTGCGGTCCTTATCGGATTAAGAATTTCAAGAAAACCAGCAGACGAAAACCATTTATACGGGCACTATCGTGCAGAATCTGTTGCCTCATTAATTGCAGCCATTGTCATGACCGCCGTCGGTGTGCAGATCATAATGAATGCAGGGCGTTCATTCCTGTCTTCAAACTACTCTCAGCCAGATATGCTCACATCATGGACAGCACTTTTTGGTGCATTAGTGTTATTCATAGTTTTCTTTTACAATCGGAATTTAGCAAAAAAATTAAATAGCTCCTCCCTAATGGCAGCTGCTCAGGATAGTAAATCAGATGCACTAGTCAGTATTGGGGCATTTATCGGTATTATTGGTGCCAAATTAGGCGCCCCTTGGCTCGATAGCTTTACGGCCGTTATTGTAGGAATCATCATCATTAAAACAGCTTTCTCGATTTTCCGAGAATCCTCTACTTTACTTACAGATGGATTTGATCAAAACCGTTTGGCATTAATCAAGAAAACCGTTGAAAGAACTGAAGGAGTTCTCGATGTAAAGGATATTAAGGCCCGCGAGCACGGCAATAAAGTGTATGTCGACACAACCATCCTTGTTAATCCGCACCTAACCGTTGTGGAGAGTCATAAAATTACCGAGGACATTGAAAAGAAAATGCTAGTCGAACACAGGAACACCTATGTTCTTGTTCATATCGAACCGTATGATGTTAAAGAGCTTTTGTAAATTGTGAGAGAATGACAGACACACTGCACAGTTGGTGCTTGTAATAGACAATGCTATAATGAAGGCTAAAATATAGATTTTGTGGAGGCAATATGTTAACTTTTGAAGAAAAATTAGCGATCATTGAATCTTTTCCTGAGCTAACACGGAAAAATGTATCTCTTGGTCGCATCAATTTCCAATATGAAGAAAGTGTGACGGATAAGAAAAATATTGTTTATCATCTCCATCCTAATGGAAATGGATTTGTATATGCTGAGCCACTAAGCGGTTATTCTACTGACCAAAAGGGAATGGTCAACATTCGAGACTTTTCCAAGCATGAACTTCGTACAATTATTGGGCAGGCGATCGAGGCCTTAGCACCAAGGACTGTCGCACAAGAAGCAATTATCGGAGATGCGTTCGAGGAACGCTGGGTTGATACCGAAAACCACACCCTTATTCTAGTTGATGAAGACGGAATGTGGAATATCTATGCAGGACTAAACCTCGACGAAACTTTTGCTACATACGAAGAAGCAGAACACTATTTAGTAGAAGAAGGCTTTACAAGGCAAAATGTTTAAATGAGTTATTAATAAAATCAAACTGCTTTCTCATTTCAGAGAAAGTAGTTTTTTTATGGATTTTTTCACCATTTATTCAACTGTTGCCGGTAAATCATAAGCGATACTAGCATAAATCCTTTATAATAATAGCTAGGTATAAAACATATTCTATTACGTATAGAAACAGTAACCAAAAAGGCTGGAGGGATAAAAATGAATAACCATGAAATTGATTACAAGATTTATGGAGATGACATGCAGTTCGTCGAAGTAGAATTAGACCCTGAAGAAACCGTTATTGCAGAAGCCGGTAGCTTTATGATGATGGATGGCGACATTCAAATGGAAACCATTTTTGGCGATGGTTCTGGTCGTGATAGCGGCAGTGGAATCATGGGTAAGCTTTTCAGTGCAGGAAAACGCCTTGTAACAGGTGAAAGCTTATTTATGACGGCGTTTACCAACAAAGGGACAGGAAAAAAACATGTTTCATTTGCTTCACCATACCCTGGAAGCATCATTCCCATGGACTTAAGCGAGCATAATGGCAAAATCATTTGTCAGAAGGATGCTTTTTTAGCAGCAGCAAAAGGGGTATCAGTCGGCGTTGAATTTCAAAAGAAAATCGGTGTAGGATTCTTTGGCGGCGAGGGCTTTATTATGCAAAAGCTTGAAGGCGATGGTTTAGCCTTTGTTCACGCAGGTGGCACGATACATAAAAAAGAACTAGCAGCTGGCGACATGCTCAAAGTGGACACAGGCTGTCTGGTGGCACTAACAAGTGATGTACATTATGATATTGAATTTGTCAGTGGTATTAAAACCGCAATGTTTGGCGGCGAAGGTTTATTTTTTGCAACACTAAGAGGACCTGGTACGGTTTGGATTCAGTCTCTGCCATTTAGCCGCCTTGCCAGCCGAGTATTTGCAGCGGCTCCTGCTGGAGGAGGCTCAAAAGACGAGGGCAGCATTGCCAAAGGGCTATTTAACATGTTAAATGGAGATTAAAATCTATAAAAACAGGGAGGCAAAGATTTTCGATTGCCTCCCTGTTTTTTTTGATTACACAAACATTTCAAGGGCCCTTTTTTGTAGTTCTTCCCCTGTCATTGTTGCTTCTCCTCCACCTTGCGCAAAGGCATCATTGCCGCCACCTTTTCCGTTTAGTAAAGGTAATAATTCTGCCGTGATTTGTTTCATACTTCCTTTAGCGGCTTCTCCGCGCGCACATACAAGCTGAATTTTCGAACCATTTTCCGAGATGAGAATCGTTACTGTGTCCGAGGCTTTCGCTACGAGAGTACGTGCTAATTTTTGCAGTTCCTGAATGGAACGATTTTGGAAAACGGCAGTGATAATGTTAGTTTTCCCATTAGCTTGAATCAGATCTTGTGCTTCGTAATGCAATAAGGACTCACGAGCTTCTTCGAGCGCCTTGTCCTTTTCTTTAGCTGTCTCTAGTAACTTTTGAGTGGCTGCTACCATTTCCGGTTCTGGTGCATTCAATAATGGACTTAATTGCTTTAGGACTTTTTGCTTTTGACCAAGCTGCATAAGAACCCGGCTACCACAAACAAACGAGACACGAATTTTCTTTTTCTGACGCTCCCAATCAAGGATTTTAATTGCGGCAACTTGACCTGTTGAATTCGGATGTGTTCCGCCACAGCCGTTATAATCGTAATCTGGAATGATAACGAGACGAATATCGTCTGTTACGGATAGCTGCTTTCTAAGTGGATACTGGGCAACCTCTTGAGGTGAAACCCATCTTGGTTCAATTGGACGGTTTTCAAGAATAATTTGATTCGCTCGTTCCTCTACTCGTTGGGCCTGCTCTTCCGTAAGCTCCTCCGTTTCAAGATCTATCGTCAGCATTTCAGAACCTAAATGAAAGCTGATTGTAGGGAAATCAAATAATTCTTCGAAAGCTGCAGACAAAATATGCTGCCCTGCATGCTGCTGCATGTGGTCGAAGCGTCTCTGCCAATCAATAACGCCGAGGACCTCCGTTTGTCGATTTGGTAGCGGTGCTTCAAGATAGTGTCGTATTTCCCCATCAATTTCTTCCACGTTTATTACTTTTTCATCATTAATAGTTCCCGTGTCATGTGGCTGGCCACCCCGGTTGGGTAAAAGGCGGTTTGATCAAGGATGATGTAGCACTGGCCTGAGGATCCTTGTACTTGTTTTATCACATTTGCGGAAAATGACCTTATATATGGATCTTTATAATATAATTTATGCTCCACTTTATTTCCTCTTTCCTTGCACGATATATTCATCATTAATTTGAACAAATATCCTCTTGCAGGTCAAGTCGGATTGAAAATTGATAGGTTTGAGAAGAAATTAAGGATTTTGAAAAGGAATTGATGATTTTTTTAATAAAAATACTTATTTCGGGGTATAATCACTCATTTTTTTAAAGAAAAGGGAAATTTCGATTCGTTTTATGCACATAAACTTGCAGATATGCTCGTTTAATTGTGGATATGATATATGTTCAAAATTTTATGATACAACTTTTCAGATATATGCACGACTTTTGAAATTTATGATTCAACTTTAAAAATTTATGCACGTTTAATTCTGTATATGCACGCTTTGAGATTTAGGCGGGAACATGAAAAAACCCGTTCCTCCATTGACATGGAAGATCGGGCACTTTACTTCACTAGATTAAGCTTTTTTTACAAATGCATCTGTAAGTGGTGGAACGATTTGCTTTTTACGAGAAACAACGCCTTTTAATACCGCACTATTATTTGCTAATGTTACGTTGAATGCTTCTTCAACAACACTTGTTTCGCGACCTAATGCAACAGCAACTGAATCATTTGTTAATATATCCGTTACAACAAACAAGAATAAATCAAGATTTTTCTCAGCTATCACACCGTTAAGAGCATCTTCTAGCTCAGCTTGACGGCTCATAACATCGTTCGTGTCAACCGCATTAACTTGAGCTACTTCTACTTTAGCATTGCCCATTTGGAATTCTTTCGCATCTAACGTGATTAACTCAGCGATTGTTTTTTGGCTTAGGTCCGCTCCAGCTTTTAACATAGCTAGACCATAGCTGTCTGCATCTACACCAGCAATTTCAGCTAGTTCTTTTGCAGCCGCAACATCCTGCTCCGTGCATGTTGGAGATTTGAATAGCAATGAATCAGAAATAATAGCTGACAACATTAAACCAGCGATATTTTTCTCGATTGCCACTCCATTTTCTTTGTACATTTTATTAAGGATTGTTGCTGTACAACCAACTGGCTCACAACGGTAGTATAAAGGATCTGAAGTCTCAAAATTAGCAATACGATGATGATCAATAACTTCAAGTACTTTTACTTGATCGATGTCGTTCGCACTTTGCTGGCGCTCATTGTGGTCAACAAGAATAACATGTTTAACCTCTGCAGAGACTTGCTCCACTAGGCGTGGTGCTTCCACTCCAAATTGATCTAACGCATATTGTGTTTCACCGTTTACAGAACCTAAACGGATTGGCTCCACTTCTACACCTAATTTTGATTTCAGATCTGCATAAGCGATTGCAGAACAAATTGTGTCTGTATCTGGGTTTTTATGGCCGAAAATAAATACTTTATCCATATTCAATCTCCTTATCATTTATTACATATTGGCTATGTATATGTCCGTATTCTATTTTAAAGGATTTTGTCAAAAATACAAAAAAAAATCATCGACAAAGTTTTTTCTTATTTGAAAGGCTTTATTAAACTTGTCTGTTGATATACGCTCCAGGTGCTCTAATCAATAGGGTGCCTAAAATCAACAACGTCCTTTATATCAGCCCAATAATAAAGAACAGGCTTCTACTTGGAAGTAGAAGCCTGCCTATGTTTCTTACTCTTGATTCCTACTAAAGTGCATCCTGTTTTGCATTGATGGATGATATGGAAGCAGCAGTGGGAGTCGTAGAATTATAAGCAAATTCTTCGTGGAAGCTTAAATCTAAGCCCAATAGCTCCTCTTCCTTACTAACACGCAGCGGGGTAAACAGCCCGATGACCTTCAGGATGACAAAGGTGCCGACTGTTGCCAGCAAAATCGCTGCTCCTACTCCAACAAATTGGTGAAGGAGTTGTTCTGGATTTCCATACAGCAGTCCGTTATTTCCTGCTTCATTTACACTTTTAGTGGCAAAAATTCCAGTCGCAATCGCGCCCCAAATTCCGCCAATCCCATGGACACCAAACGCATCCAATGTATCATCATATTTAAAGCGAACCTTAACAAAATTTATACCAAAATAGCAAATTGGTGCAGAGAGAAGGCCAATCAAAAGTGCAGATGGAATGGTTACAAATCCAGTTGCTGGTGTGATCGCCACTAAACCGCCAATTGCACCGGTCGCTGCGCCAACAAGAGTTGGCCGTTTGCGAATAAACCATTCAATCATCAGCCAGCCAAAGCCTCCAGTCGCCGCTGCTACTGTTGTTGTGGCAAACGAAAGGGCAGCAAGACCACCTGATCCAAGCGCGCTTCCACCATTAAAGCCATACCAGCCAAACCAGAGCGTTGCAGCCCCAATTAGAAAAAATACGATATTATGTGGTGCATGACCATTTTTCAGCTTTTCATCGCGTGGCCCAATCACAATCGCGGCGACAAGCGCACTGACACCTGAGAGAATATGAACGACCGTTCCACCTGCAAAATCAAGCTCTCCCATCTCGAACAGCCAACCACCACCCCAAACCCAGTGAGCCATAGGTGCGTACACGAGAGTAACCCATAAAACAGTAAACCAGGTCCAGGCAGTAAAGGAAATCCGACCAGCAATTCCCCCTGAAATGATTGCCACTGTAATCGCAGCAAACGCTCCTTGGAAAATAACAAAGAGCAGATCAGGAATCGTAAACCCTAAGGTTGTTCCCGTTCCAATCCCTTTTAGGCCAAGAAATTCGAAAGAACCAATTAATCCGGCTGTGTCAGTTCCAAATGCAAGCGTATAGCCCCATAAGACCCAAACAATGGTTACGATTAGCAAGCTGACAAAGCTGTGCATCATCGTTGAAATTACATTTCGTTCACTTACCAATCCCCCATAAAACAATGCCAGACCAGGAACATGCATAAATAACACGACCGCTGTCGACACGAGCATCCACGTTGTATCACCGGTATCGATTACTGGCTTTTCTCCAGCTGCCAAGGCACTTACAGGGATTGAAATGAAGAAAATAAAAAATAAGATTCCAAGTAAAGCAAACTTTCTCCTAAATAGACCCATTGAAATTCCTCCCATATTTTTGACTTATCATTAAAGTTAATTAGTTTTGAGGTGGTTGGATTGTAAAAATCGGAACTATTTTTCTGAAAATTCCCTTATTCTGAAAATTAATGTCAGGTTATCTAACAACCTTGTGGATACATTTCCCAATTTATCTAATAATGGATGAATAAATGTGACATAAGTTTGTCAGGAGGATTAACAATGAATATGTATAGTGAGAAAGTCTATTTTCCTGCACAGCCAGAAATCGAACTGAATACAGCCCTTTATCAGGAAATGAAGCCAATTGGCTCTAAATATGACAACCAAATAGCTTTATTTTATCAATTTAAAACGACGGAACACTCCATCCACTCTCTCTCATTAATACCTGATGGGTGCTTTGATATTTTGTTCCGCTGTGACGACAAGCAGCCAGATGCTATCCTTTGGACAAGTCCATTGCAGCGGCGGTTGCAACCTAATTTTCATAAGAATTGTATTTATTTTGGGATTCGCTTCTATCCTGAACAGAGCCTAATAAAGCTTAATTACCCAATGAAGGAAATGCTGGACCGCCAAATTCCACTTACAGATGTGATGACATTCGATCCTTCATGGATTGAAATGATTTGTACTACTCCTTCTTTTAATGAAAGAATCAAGAAGTTTAGTGCATTTTTATCACGGTTAGAGCCCATCACGAACAATGACTCACAAATCATTATTTCTGCCGTAAAAAATATCGCGGCTACAAGCGGTTTATTAAATATCAGTGAATTATCAAGGAAGATCGGTTATTCCGATCGATATATTCGTGGGAAATTTGAGGAATACATTGGCTTTTCTCCAAAGCAATTCTGTCAAATCGTCAAATTTCAAAATTGCTTACACAATCTTTTATTTGAAGATGATACAGATTTATTGGACCTTATTTATGATTATGGCTATTACGACCAAGCTCATTTTATAAGAGGCTTTAAGAAATTTGCCTACTTCACACCCGGTCAGTACAAAAATCAATTTAATAAAGGGATGTAGTATTGGAAGAGAACGTCTATATTTTTGTGTAAATGGTTATACTTTCCAATTAAGGAGATGATCGTTTATGCAAAACTTTGGTGATATGACCATAAGAGAATTAGCCAGTCAATGTGAAACAGTGGATGACATTCAAGTTATGATTCGAGACTTATTTAGAGAAACACTCCAACAGGTATTCGAGGCTGAGATTGAAGACCACCTCGGTTACTCAAAACACAATGTGAAAGGAAACAACTCAGGAAATAGTAGAAACGGATACAGTAAGAAGACTATCAAGTCTAAGTTGGGCGAAACAGAAATAAAGATTCCTAGGGACAGAAAAGGTGAATATGAACCTCAAATAATTAAAAAGTACGAGACCTCTATTAACGGCTTAGAGGATCAAATTATTTCACTTTACTCAAAAGGAATGTCTACCCGCGATATTGAGGATCACATGAAAGATATCTACGGTATTAGTGTTTCACCTTCTTTGGTTAGTAAGGTGACTGATAAAATATTACCGCTCGTTTATGAGTGGCAGTCCCGTTTATTAGACCCTGTGTATCCAATCGTGTTTCTTGATGCGATTCACTTCAAAGTTAAGCATGAAAATCGGATTATCAATAAAGCTGCCTATACGGTATTAGGCATCAACACCGATGGTGTTAAAGATATTCTTGGCATTTGGATTGGTGAAAATGAAAGTGCTAGTTTCTGGCTAAACGTTTGCCAGGAATTGAAAAGCCGAGGAGTTCAAGACATCCTAATTGCCTGTAAAGACGGGCTTTCCGGCTTCTCAGACGCCATAACATCTACGTTCCCAAAGACTGATATTCAATTGTGTGTGATACATCAACTACGCAATAATTTAAAGTATGTCCCTACCAAACATCGTAAAGAGGTTATGGATGATTTAAAAAAAGTCTATAAGGCATTTACGCTGGAACAGGCTGAAATGGCTTTTACTGAGTTCAAAGAAAAGTGGGATAAAAAGTTTCCATCGGTTGTTAAGTCTTGGGAGAATAATTGGCTAGAACTAACGGCCTTCTTTGCCTATCCGGTTGAAATCAGAAAGTTAATCTATACAACTAACACCATCGAAGCATTCCATAGACAGCTGCGAAAAGTCACAAAAACAAAGACGGCTTATCCAACCGACAATGCTCTTAGAAAGATAGTTTACTTGGCGACTGTTGGGGTAACAGACACATGGACTAACGCTATCCCAGGTTGGTTAGAATGTAGACAGCAGTTTGAAATCATGTTTAGTGATCGTCTTGGAATTAACGATTAAGTTTGTTGTTTAGTTTAGGGCTGCGCCCTAGGGTTTATCGCTTTTTGTTCTCCCAAAAGGGAAAAAGAGAGGTGAATACACCTCTCCCGTTTGTACAGAACCTTACTAGGTGCTCGGGTTGCTCCCCAGCATTGCCCTATCCCCCTAGTAAGTAAGAGCACTATAGTTTAAGTGTAGTCAAAATTATTGTAATTAAATCATTTACACAAAATAATTTACATTCCCTATTGGAATGATCTATTGATACGTTTTAAAGTATTTTGCCCCTATTAAAGCGCCATAATGGCACCTTTTCATATATATCTCCACCAAAAAAAGAAAGGGAATCGAGCCTCTCCGTCGATTTCCTTTCCTTTTGTTGACAAATTATGTACCGATATATTTCGAATAATAATTTTTGGCTTGCACAAGATCATTTAGTCCATGAATAAGGACACGTCCATCCTTGAAAAATACCATCGTTATTTCCTCACTCGGAGAAAAGCGCAGCATATACGGATTCATTTCGACCTTTCCACTTGTTTTAAGGCGATCAGCTGTTTGCTGAAAATCGATGG
This sequence comes from Bacillus sp. T3, assembly GCF_033449965.1. NCBI lineage: Bacteria > Bacillati > Bacillota > Bacilli > Caryophanales > Bacillaceae > Bacillus > Bacillus sp. T3. The sequence continues at coordinate 816,057 of NZ_CP137761.1, read as the reverse complement.
GCTGCTTGATTCTTGGGTTAATTTGTACCGTATTTCGACCACACAGACTCGTATAGGCGATTTGCTTGCTGGAAGAACGGTCTAAAAATTCAAATTCGTGATTCACACACGCTGGACATGACAGGTTGTGACCATTCGAAATATCCATTTGAAAAAAGGAATTTGTCCAAATATCGAACTGCTCCAGATTGGGGTTTGAGTCAGCACCAACTAAAAGCTTCAGAACTTCTATCGCTTCGAAAGAACCAATGATGTCCGTTATTGGCGAGAGCACACCAATCGTATCACAAGTTTCACCTAACCCTGCCGGAACATCAGGAAATAAGCAACGATAACAAGGTGTTTTACCCGGTATAAATGTTGCGAACATACCTCTTGAGCTAACAGCACCGCCATATACCCAGGGAATTCCTAGCTTTATCGCCACATCGTTGATTAAATAACGGGTCATAAAATTATCCGTACCATCAACAATCACATCAAAGCCTCGGAAGTATTCTTCTGCATTATCAAGATTTAAATCTGAAAGAATAGGGTCAATTATCACGGTTGAGTTAATTGCCTTGAGTCGTTTTTCAGCAGCCACCACCTTTGGTAAGTTGGCAGAAGCATCCTCCTCCGTATACAATACCTGACGTTGTAGGTTGGACAACTCAACGATATCGCGGTCAATCATGCGCACATACCCAACTCCAGCACGTACGAGGTGGTTGGCGATTACTGTGCCAAGCGCTCCCATTCCAACAATGACAACTCGTGCTTGAGATATTTTCGTTTGTCCTTCTGTTCCAATCGGTTTAAATAACATCTGTCTCGAATACCGTTCTAATGTACTCATGGACAACCTCCTTATCTTTTTCATTATAAATTATTTTTTATTTAAATTTACTAATTATTTCGTGTGTCTGAAAAAAAGGATTTTTTAAAAAATTAGCTAATATAATATGGGTAGTACATTTTTTCAATATAGAAATGAAAGAGGTGTGTGTAATACGATGAAGCTTGGCGGATTTAAAAACAAAGAAGTTGTTGTTGATTTAACTAACGGTGAAATTACTTACAGAGAAATTAATGAAGATTTAGCCAGAAAGTACATCGGTGGCCGTGGACTGGGAGTAAAATATGTCCTTGATAACGGACCTGAGGTAGAGCCTTTTTCAGAAGAAAACATTTTATGTGTGATGACCGGTCCTGTGACAGGGTCACGCTCGTCAATGAGTGGACGACTTGCGGTCGTTACAAAATCACCTCTAACTGGGACCGTTACGGATTCCCATATGGGTGGTTGGACAGCGGCTCGCTTAAAATGGGCTGGTGTTGATAACATTATTGTTAAAGGCAAGAGTGACAAACCAGTATACCTCTATATTGAAGACGGAAAAGCAGAAATTCGCGATGCCGCTGATTTATGGGGAAAAGGAACTCGCGGCACAATTGCGGCCTTAAAAGAAGTTCACGGGGCCGATGATCTTAGCGTCATGACGATCGGTCAAGCAGGTGAAAATCGCGTCCTTTTCTCTGGATTTATTAATGAACATGATCGTTCTGCTGGCCGTGGTGGCACAGGCGCTGTCGCTGGCCATAAATTATTAAAAGCAATTGTTATTAAAGCACCTCAAAAAGGCAATATGCCAGAGCCTGCTCTAAAGGATGAATATAAAGAAGCAAATAAAAAAGCCGTTAAAGCGATTCTTGAAGGTGGACTGACTGCACCGAATAAAGGCGGTCTCTCAGTCTATGGAACGAATGTTTTAACAAATTTAATTAATGAAGTGGGAGCGCTTCCTACGAAAAACTCTCAATTAACGCACTGGAATGAAGCTGAAAAGCACAGTGGTGAATATTATAACAAGCATTTGCTGGTATCGAACAATACGTGCCACGCTTGCCCTGTTGGCTGTAAAATCGAAGTTGAGGTTAAGGAAGGAAAATATAAAACTCGCGTTGAGAGTATTGAGTTTGAATCGGCATGGTCCATCGGTGCCAACTGTCTATTAAGTGATGCTGAAGCAATCTCTTATATCATTGACCGTTGTAACGAGTATGGACTTGATACAATCGAGCTTGGCCACGCTTTCTCCGTAACAATGGAAGCCTTTGAAAAAGGTATCATTGATGAAAAGCTTGAGTGGGGCGATGCCGATGCGATGGTCGAGCTAACTCGAAAAATTGCTTATCGAGAAGGACTCGGTGGTGTGTTAGCAGAAGGTCCAGCCCGTGCCACTGCTTTATGGGGTGCTCCTGAGCTTTCAATGTCTGTAAAAGGTCAATCGATTCCAGCTTATGATCCACGCGGAATCCAAGGAATTGGTTTGGGCTATGCCACAAGTAACCGTGGCGCCTGTCACTTACGCGGCTATACGGTTGCAAGTGAAATTGCCGGAATTCCTGAGCCAACTGATCGCTTAGAAGCCCACGGCAAAGGCGAGCTTCTGAAAATTTTCCAAGACTTATTATCTTTCTCTGATTCTATGAATATTTGTAAATTCTCCTCCTTCTCAGAAAATGCTGAGCATTATGCAGAGCAATATGGCACGATGACTGGGGTTGAGTTGACTGGCGAAGATGTTATGAAAATTGGTGAGCGCATCTATAACCTTGAGCGCTACTATAACAATCTAGCAGGTTTCGATAAGCGCGAAAATGACTTCCTACCGAAGCGTTTCACCGAAGAGCCTGCTTCCGGCAACAGCGCAGGTCATGTAAGCCGCATGGATATTATGCTAGAAGAGTATTATCAAGTGCGCGGCTGGGTTGATGGGGTCGTTCCAACTGAGAAGTTGATTGAATTAGGCATTATTGATGAGGCAGTTGAGCAGAAATAGAAGTGTGTTGAACCTTGTTTTGAGCACCACAGGTGATTAGTACGTTGCCTGTGGTGTTTTTTTGTTTTTGTTTGACCGGTTAAGTATTGGAAGATAAACTGATAGGTGTATATGTTGATGATGTGATATTGTGTGTCTTCAAACTTGGTGTCGGGGGGTGGAGAGAAATTGGGACTGTTTGCATTGAACTTGGTGTCGGGGTGGAGGCTGTAGCAAAATCGTGCATATCTACTCCTAAACGTGCATAAATCCTTTTGAGCGTGCATATCCACAACTAGACGTGCATAAGTTTTTAAAGTTGTATCATAAATTTTTAAAGTCGTGCATATTTTTAAAAAGTTGTATCATAAATTTTTAAAGTTGTATCATATCCCCGTTCAAACGTGCATATCGTCCATTTCGCGTGCATAAAACTACTTACTTTTTCTAATGAATACCTCCCTTTTCAAAAAAAACCGTTTTAATCGTAAAAATTCACTATTTTCCAACTGAAAATTCCTCCTTTTATATCTAAATCCTACCTTTTTTCAAAAAAACGTAATTTTTTACGTAATTAATCTCCCAAATTACACATAAATCCTCATCATCCGTTTATCTATTGCTACCAATAAAAATCTATTCTAAAGGAGACCAACCAAATGTTTTTAGGTGAGAGAAAAATACCATTAATCGTACAAAAATGTGAAGCTCTAATCCGTAATTTGCCAGCAAACCATTGGAAAATCCCCGAGATAAATAATGAACTTTCAAAACATCTATCTGGTTATTATGGAGAATGCTCGATCGACTATCACCTTGGCAAATTAGATAAAGAGAAATACGATATTATCCCCGGACTCCGTCTAAAAAACAAGGATCGCTACTTTCAAATTGACTCCTTTGTCCTCTCCAATTACTTTTTGCTTCCTATTGAGATAAAATACTTAACCGGCGATATTGAAATTGATCATACAAAAGGGCAATTAATACAAGACAAGAACGGGATTATTAAGGTATACGATGATCCTATTTCACAAGCACAGCAACAAAGAATGCAATTCATTCAATGGCTCAAAGAACAAAAATGTCCTACGATACCTGTTGATTTCTTAGTTGCTTTTTCGAACAACAACTGCCATATCAAAAGAATCAATGGGAATTCCAATCATTTCTGGAAAATATGCCGCGGTATTAATCTAACCGAAAAAATAGCAATCATGGAAAAAATGTATCAAACAGAATATATGACTGCAAAAGAACGAAAAAGGCTTGGTAAAATTTTATTAAAACAAAATGAGCCGCTTGATATCGATATTCTTAAACGTTTTCAAATTCCAACAGACGAGGTCCTACCAGGAGTCCAGTGCCAAACCTGCTACAGTAGACCTATGGTGTACACTTACGGAACATGGGAATGCTCTTATTGTGGAGAAAAATCAAAGACTGCCCACGAACAATTAATCGCCGATTATTTTTTCATTTACAACTCAACGTTAACAAACAAAGAATTCCGCAAAATAACGAATATTCAGCAGCGGGCAAAGGCAACTAGAATCCTCAATTCAATGAATCTCCCCCATCAAGGTTCGAACAAAGGCCGAGTCTATTTCCCTTTTCCTACTGATAAATAAATTCCTTTTTCACAAAAAAAGCCAAGGGCACAATTTCTGCCCTCGACCCATTATTCATGCGCAAGCACAGGTACTAATCCCTTAGCCCCCAACTCTAGTAGTCTTATAACGATAGTGCTTAATCAACTCTTCTAAACTAGCATCGTCGTCAGCAACAAACCTAACGATAACCGCATTAACCTTGAATACAGCAGTGAACGTAAGATCATCTTCACTAACAATTTGGGCTTCCCAGCCTTCTCCAGTAAACGCAGCCAGAAAAGCCTCTGCGGACACATTCCGTTTACCGCCTAGTTCTTCGAAGTACATTTCCAGATGTTGACGATTGATGCCTCGAAATTCGAGCTCACGGCTAACCATTTTAGCCTCCTGCCACTGGCGGGAAGAGGGCAAACTGATCGGTTTCCTTCACCTTGGTTTCAAGTCCGTCAGCGTGGACGATATTTCTGCCGTTGATGTAAACATGGACAAATGGCTTCAGCTCTTTCTCTTCTGTAAAAATTTCATTATATAATTCAGGAAACATCTCGTTCATGGTGTCGAGCACGTCGATGACCCGTTCGCCGTTTAGCTTTACTTCTACTGTGACGCCACCGCATATGTCCCGAAGATTTGCAAATACCTTCACCTGCATTCTATCGCCCCTCTCTGTTTATGTTTATATTAAAATCAAAGTGAAGCGTTGTCACTATTTTAGTATTTTGATTTTGAATTTTTCAAAAAAAGAACCCTGTTTCACGAAAAAAACAGGGCGTAGCTCCATTATGATTGATTCAAGCCAGAATCTGTTGTTGTCAAAGCAGTAGGCGACGTTACACCTAGCTTCATTATTCATCCAAGCCAATCGAAATGTACTTAACCTCTAAATATTCCTCGATTCCATAATGGCCGCCTTCCCGACCGAGGCCGCTTTCCTTGTAGCCGCCAAATGGCGCTTGTGGAACGGATGGCAGGGCGTCGTTTAAGCCGATAATTCCATATTCCAGCTGCTCGGTGATTCGGAACGAGCGACTTAAATCTTTTGTATACACATAGGCAGCCAAGCCATAAGTAGAATCATTTGCACGGGCAATGACTTCTTCCTCTGTTTCGAAGGTGGAAATCGGGGCTACCGGACCGAATATTTCATCCTGCATGCATTCCATATTGTCACTAACATTGGTTAAGATGGTCGGGGGGTAATAGTTGCCCGCAACATCATTAGGTATCACACCGTTAAACGTAAGCTTCGCGCCTTTTTTCAATGCATCAGCCACCATTCCCTCGACTTTATGTAACGCAGCCTGGTCAATCAATGGTCCAATATCAATCCCAGACTCCAAGCCGTTACCGACCTTAAGCTTTGCCAATTCCACTTGAAAAAGCTGGATAAAAGCATCGGCCACATTCCGTTGAACGTAGACACGATTCGTGCAAATACAGGTCTGGCCTGCATTGCGGAATTTCGATTGCACAAGACCAACAGCAGCTTTTGCTAAATCGGCATCATCCATGACGATAAACGGGGCATTTCCGCCTAACTCGAGCGAAATCTTTTTCACCGTTTCTGCCGCGCCCCTCATCAAGGTTTTGCCAACTTCAGTCGAGCCAGTAAAGGTGATTTTCGTTACGCGATTGTCTTTTAGCCATGCTTCACCAATTTCGCCTGACTTTCCCGTGATGACATTTAATACACCAGGTGGGACTCCAGCCTCGTGTGCTAGCTCCGCCAATTTTAATGCGGTTAGCGGTGTTTGACTCGCTGGCTTGATGACAGCTGTGCAGCCAGCGGCCAGTGCTGGTGCCACTTTTCTTGTAATCATTGCCGCTGGAAAGTTCCATGGCGTGATGGCGGCAATCACGCCGACAGGTTCCTTGCGAATGAGTATCCGCTTATTTGGTGCGGACGCAGGGATTGTTTCACCATACACACGCTTCGCTTCCTCTGCAAACCAGGAGATGAAGCCGTTCGCATAGGCAACTTCTCCTTTTGCTTCGTTTAAAGGCTTTCCTTGCTCCATCGTCATTACTTTCGCGATTTCACCGATATTTTCTTCAATTAGATCATGCCACTTCATTAAGATTTGGAACCGCTCCTGTGCCGTCTTTTTCGACCAGCTCTTAAAGGCCGCATAAGCAGCATCAACCGCTTGCATAGCTTCTCTCGCACCGCCAGTTGGAACCGACCCAATAACCTTATTCGTAGCGGGATTCAGCACCTCCGTGTGCTCCTCTGCATCATTTCCAACCCATTCTCCATTTACATACATGTGATAAATCTTGGTTTCACTCATTGCTGCCCCTCCAACCATTTCTAAGTCCACAATTTAAAGTTACGGGGTAAGTCGCAATCAGAACTCCAACCATTTCTAAATTCTCAAGCTAAGATCCTGTGAAAACTGCTGCCATAGCTTCCTCTAAGATTTCCATGCCTTCTTCAAGCTGGTCATCCGTAATCGTAATCGGCATGAGGATCCGAATGACATTGCTGTACAGACCGGCACTTAACAGGAGCAATCCACGCTCACCTGCCTCTTTAATAATTTTTCCAACCGCCGCTTTATTCGGTGTTTTGTCGTTTCGACCCATGACAATTTCCATGGCATTCATTGCCCCTAGTCCGCGGACATCACCAATTTGTTCAAAGCGAGCGGCAAGTGCTGCCATCTTTTCACGCACTTTTTCACCTAATTTCGTCGCTCGTTCATTTAATTTTTCTTCCTCAATAATGTCGAGTACAGCTAGTGCGGCACGACAGCCGAGCGGACTGCCGCAATACGTTCCGCCAATTTCTCCGATATCGGAGCTATCCATTATTTCTGTCCGACCAATGACCCCACTAATTGGCACACCTGCTCCCATTGACTTCGATACCGTAACGATATCCGGAACCACCCCAAAGTGTTCAATCGCAAAATATTTTCCTGTCCGCGCAAAACCCGTTTGAATTTCATCGGCAATAAAAAGGATTCCATATTGGGTGCATATTTCTCGTACTCTTTTTACAAAGTCGATGCTTGGAACGATAAAGCCGCCCTCACCTTGGACCGGTTCCATTACAACTGCGGCAATTGTTTCCGGTGCCACTTCGGCAAGCAAAAACTGTTCAAACTGCTCAATTAACATTGCGCTATATTGTGCCTCGTTCATCCCATCTGGGCGCCGAAAAACGTACGGAAAAGGTGCTTTATAGATTTCTGGCGCGAACGGACCAAAACCAAACTTATATGGCTTGACTTTACTGGTCATCGTCATCGCCAGTAAGGTTCGTCCATGAAACCCTCTTGTAAAAGCAACAATTCCCTGACGTTTTGTATATTTTCGAGCAATTTTCACAGCGTTCTCAACTGCCTCCGCCCCGCTATTAAAAAATGCTGCCTGTTTCGAAAAATCTCCTGGGGCAAGCTCGCAAAGTCGTTGGGCTAATTGTATATAGGATTCATACATCATCACATTAAAGCCCGTGTGAATGAATTGCTGAAGCTGGTCCTGGAGTGCACTGACAACACTGGGATGGGAATGACCAACATTTAAGGTGCCAATCGCTCCTGCAAAATCGATATAGGTGTTGCCGTCGACATCCTCGACGATTGCACCATTTGCACTTTTTACAAACGAGGTGCAATTATTACTGATGCCTCGAGGGACATATTGTTCTCTTTTTGCTAATAAATCCAAAGATTGAGGGCCTGGTATAGAGGTTTTTTGCTTTGCAAATTTTTTCTCCACCTTAACGACACCTCCAAAGTATTTTTTTATTCCTATATCATCATATTTTTTAAAAATAAGACCTAGACCAGATCTTTCAGAAATGCAACTTCAGGCTTTCATTTTATACAAATATACTAATTTTCTTGTTGTACAGTATCCAAGAAGCCTTGTTAAAAAATTGAACAATGTGACCAATCACTACGAAGATGATAATCGTCCCGATCCCAATCCCCATAGAGCCACCAACGAAAAAGCTTAAGACAACAGCAGAACCCTCTAGCATGGTTCTTGTTATGGTAAAACTTAGATTAAACTTCGTGCTAAGAGCGACCATCGTCCCGTCATATGGCATTTTTGGAAGATCAGCGGTTAAATAAATCCCCACCCCCATCCCTATGAACAGTACACCTATTGAAAAAACACTACATTTTACAGAGAGCGGCGCTTGAGTTAAATCGAGGTTTTTCAGTACAATCCCCATCCAAAAATCAATGATTAGTCCCCAAATGGTGATGGTTATGATGGATTCAAATTCCGGCCTCCGCTTTAATAAGACCGCATTTACCAGTAGAAAAAAAGCCTGCCAAAGCCCCATCCATGTCCCAAGTGTTAACCCAAATCTTTCGGTTAAACCCATATTAACAACATCCCAAGGCCCGGCTCCTACCTTTGAATGAATTAGGAAGCAAACACCCAAACAGGCAATCGCTAAACCGACCAAATAAAAAGTAATTCTTTTCACCATATGAATCCCTTTCCTCTTGAAGTGATAGTTCAATAATATGAACAACCCCAATCACTTGATGCAAATTTCTTTAGTGATTTTAATAATCAATGTAAAATTGATATAATGAGACACACAACTAAACGTAGGAGGAACAACAAAGATGGAGCAAACAATTTTCAGAGGATATATCGGCACCTACACAAAAGGTGAAAGTGAAGGAATCTATTCATTTTTATTAGATACTAATCTCCAAAAAATCACAGAGGTTAAAGTGGCGGCAAAGCTTGAAAATCCGACCTACCTTACGATTTCCAAGGATAATCAATATCTTTATTCAGTTGGAAAAATAAATGAATTAGGAGGACTTGCTGCTTTTTCACTTAATAAAGAAAACGGCGAGCTACACCCACTAAATCATGTGCTTGCAGAAGGCTCACCTCCTTGCCATGTTAACGTTGATAGCAAAAACCAAACGGTGCTTAGCACCAATTATCATAAAGGTACGCTTGAAGCGTATTCACTTGATAGGGTGAATGGAGAAATTCATAGCAATGGAGCGATTGCTCAGCATGAAGGCTCTGGTCCCGATCCACGCCAGGAAAAAGCTCATACCCACTATGCTGGATTTACACCAGATGAAAAATATATTGTCGCAGTGGAATTAGGGATTGATAAAATTTTTACATACGAGTTAACCAATGGTTCCCTTTCAGAGGTTAGCGCGCTATCTGTTGCCCCTGGAAGTGGTCCAAGACACTTAGCTTTCCATCACAATGGGAAATTTGCCTATGTGATGACGGAATTTAGCTCAGAGGTTCTTGTGTTAGAATACGAAAGTGAAACGGGGCGTTTTACACAGGTTCAGTCCATTTCAACTTTGCCTGCTGGCTTTACCGAGAATAATCAGGGAAGTGCGATTCAGCTTTCTTCTGACGGTAGATTTTTGTATGTAGGAAATCGCGGTCATAATAGTATTGCGGTGTTTGAGATTGACCAAGCAACAAATCTCGTTAATTTTGTGGAGCATGTATCAACAGAAGGTGATTGGCCACGCGATTTCTCCCTTGATCCAAGTGAAAAATTCATTGTCGCTTCAAATCAGGAATCGAGTAATATCGTGCTATTTGCCCGAAACCAAGAAACAGGTAAGTTGACCTTGCTTCAAAATGATATCACTGTTGGTCACCCTGTTTGTGTGAAATTTTTAGCTTATTAAAATGGAGTAGCAGGACGGTTCTTTGAACGGTCCTGCTTTATTTTGCTTGCTGTGTTGATTAAATCGGTAATCGACAATACAAAGATCATCTCAACAACAATCTTCACAACTTCCACATAAGTTCCTCATAAGTTCTACAAATCTACACAGTAATATAAAGACATGGAAAGACAAGATATTGAAAAAGGAATAACACATTCCTGAAGCAATTTCTTGAATCACTTTTTTAAAAATTCTATTCACATATGAAGGTTCGGAAAAAACCTTCTACTGAAAATCGATAATTTAGGAACCTCGATTTTCACCTCTTAAGGAAACGTAATTCCTTAAGGCCATTGTCACAAACTTTCTAAGTTATTTTTTTAAAACCTCTCTATTATTTTTGAGCTGACCCCGGTGGTCAGCTCCTTTTTTTGTGCTAATTTGTGGACCAATGTCTTTTTCAATGTTGAAAGCAGGTCACGTAATGTTCATGAATGTCATGATTTGTTCAACGATTGACCATCATTATTTTTATATAATAAATGATAGATTATAATGATGGGAATGAGACTAAATGGCGAAATTATTATATATTACTGCGAATCCCAAAGGCTTAAGTAAATCAAAGGGGCTGCAAATTGGTGAAGCCTTTCTTGAGGCTTTTCGGGTCGAACAGCCAGATGTGGAAATTAAGAAAATCGATTTATTTGAAGCGGATATTCCGAAAATGGATGCTGAATTAGTTTCTGCACGTGGAAAAATTGGTGGCTATGGTTATAAGCTTGAAGAGCTCGAAGAAGGAGAAAGAGCGAAATATTTAGCGATGCACGATGTGGCTGACGAATTCGTCGACTACGATTACTATGTATTCGTTTCGCCAGTTTGGAATTTAAGCTCACCTCCTGTTTTAAAGCAATATTTGGATAATTTATTTGTGTCAGGAAAGACCTTTAACTATACTCCAAACGGTGCAAAGGGAGCTTTGTCTGGGAAGAAGGCAGTGCATATTCAAACACGCGGTGGATTATATACAAATACTCCGATGGCCGAGCTTGAGTGTGGCGACCGCTATTTAAAGATTGCTTTAAGTTTCTTAGGAATTGATGTGCTGGATACAGTTGTTGCTGAGGGGTTCGATTATTTCCCAAAACAAGCTGAAGAAATTGTTGAACAGGCAAAGATGAAGGCTCGAGAAACTGCAGCGCAAATGGCTAAAGCTGTTTTAACTGTGTAACCCTTTGGTAAACATCCGTGTAGGAAAAAAATCAACAAGTGAACCGCAAAACAGGCGATCGTGATTTAATAGAATGCATACAAAAAGAGACTCTTCATGTAAGAGACTCTTTTTTGTTTGGGATCTTTTGCTATAATAATATAATCATAAATATAGATAACATCAGATTGGTATAGGGTAATAAAGAATGATGTTTTACGGAGGAAATTTACGTGGGTAAACTATTTCGGCTCCTACTCGGGGTAATGATTATGGGTGCAACCGTCTATTTTAGTACGACACTGGTATTATCAGAGAATAATGATAATTATACGAAAATTCCTAAAGAAAAAAAGGAATCGGAGGAAACAAAACCGTTAGCTGACACCGTTATCCTGGATGTTCCACTCCTGAATCAAATGGATGCTCCCCGATTAAAGAGCGGTTGTGAGATAACCAGCTTAGCGATGATTTTAAATTATAAAGGGATACAAATTTCGAAGAATCAATTAGCTGAGGAGATCCCCCGTGTTCCATTGAGATATAATTCTGGTCAATACGGTAATCCAAATGTTGGATTCGTTGGAAATATGGAGGACGGGCCTGGTCTTGGTGTTAATCATGTTCCCCTCTTCAATCTCGCAAAGAACTATGTTGGGGATCGAGCATCAGATTTAACACAACAGCCATTTGAGGTTCTGCTTAGTGAGGTAGCAAAAGGCAATCCTGTTTGGATTCTCACCACCAAAACGTTTGCACCTGTTTCCGATTTTATGACTTGGCAAACTCCTCAAGGTCCCGTTGATGTAACCTATAGTATGCACAGTGTCGTCATTACCGGCTATGATAAGGAAAATATTTATATTAATAATCCGTATGGTGTGAAAAATCAAAAGGTCGAACGTGGCACATTTATTTCAGCGTGGGAACAAATGGGTAAACAGTCGATTGTGATTGAATAACGTGCCTTATCCTTACGTTTTGAACCCCTTATCCGGGGATTTTTGACTTCTATCCGTAGATTTTCTGATTCAATCCGAGGATCCTGGTCTTCTATCCGAAGATTTCTAGATTTTATCCGGGGATTATTCCATCTTATCCGTAAATTACAAATATTCTAATTAAGATTACCTTACGATTTTTCCACAAACTATGTTTTAAAAAAAGTAGAGGGGCTATCCGCTTTCCCTCTACTTTTTTGTCTTTAAAATTTAAGTGGCACTTGCCGTTCTAAGCCAATTCAATTTTTCTTCTTAGCTTAATTTTCCCTAAATAATGAGTGAGGATGACAAACAATGCCATGATACCAAAGTATGTGGCAATCACTCCTAAGGCACTAGGACTTGCTCCAAATCCACCCTTTTCTCCTCTCATCCCACCGTGACCTTCGCCATTTCCTTGGAAATCTCCATCAGGTCGAGTTGGCTTCTCTCCGCTTTCATCCCAATTTGGTGGTGTTTGTCCTTCAAAATCCCTATTTGAACGACCATTAAAGCCTTCAGGCGGCTGGCCATTTTCGCTAAACTGACCTTTTGTAAAGCCTTCTCCCGGTTTACCCTCAAATTGCCCTTGCTCAGAACCAGAGAAGATGTTTGCCGAAGAAACTAATCTAGTTCCAAAACCTGTTGTGTAAATTTCATACGCACCAAACAAGAACAAGGCAACAACGGATATTTTCACGATGTAATCGAACCAATTTGGGAGAGCCTTTACCTTAACGATTTTTTTCGATAGATTCATGACCCATTGCCAATGCAGGCCAACATGGATAGCTACTAAAACAAGGGTAATATAGGAAACGGATATATGGAGCATTTGCATCCAACGCTCGTTACCTACTGTGAGATTAGGGAATACAACCTTCGATATAATGATTCCTGTTACAATAATAGCTGTCATTGTAATCAATAATAGTACATTTAATAAATAGCCAAATCTCGTTTTCCATGGCAGCTTCTTATTTAACAATTTTAGCGTGACATTCTTTACCCATTTACCATTCAGTAAAACATGAGTTAAGAAAGCCCCGATAATAACAAGACCTGCAATTTCATGAAACGCTAATCCTCCAAGCACACGGTCATTGTAAAATAAGGCAAAGGTAATACCCATGATCAGATCCAAACCATATTTGATATACGGGACTCTTTTTTTCAAACCAGCATTCTCCTAACTTCATAAATTTAGATTCAAACATTCATAGAAATGATTTTATGCAAAAACTATGTCCAAACTATTAACAAATTCCTAAAGAATTAATAACATTACGAAAAATAACCCCCAAGCAATTATGCTGGGGGATTGAACACTTATTATTTATTTCTGTACCTCTATAAGCGCTACCGTTTCGGTAATTGCAGTAGAAAGGTGGTGCCGTTTTCCGAGCTTTCCTTTAATGAAAGATTCCCGCCTTGAGCTTTGGCTAAGAGGAGACTATAGGGAAGGCCCAATCCTAGGCCTCTTTCTACATGTTTTTTATTTTTTCCGCGATAGAATCTTTCAAACACATTTGGCTGCTCGTCAACTGATATTCCGTAACCATTATCCGCTACTTCAATTGATACCCAATGATTATCCTGATAAATGGATACTGTTATTTCTCCGTCTGTTTTTCCTTTTACTGCATGTAAGCTATTGTTTAGTAAATTAACGAGGATTTGTTGTGTTCGCAAAGGATCTGCCACGGTTAAAATACTGTCTTGGTTGGTTATAAACTTTAAGGTCACATGGTTCGTTTGTGAAAGATGGACAATTTCCCATTGATAGACTATTTCCTTAATTACTCTGGTTACGTTTATGTTCTCCATTGCCACTTTTACGGAGCCCGTACTAAATGTGTTAAAACTGATTAAATCCTCAACCATGCTTTGCAATCGTTGTGATTCTTTCAATGCCATCTGTAGAAATTCCTTTTGCTTCTCACCTTTTACGATATCATCCTTAACCGCTTGTACAAGTGCGCTTACGGAAGTGATAGGAGTTTTAAGCTCATGAGTGACACCCGCTAATAATTGTGTTCTTAACGTTTCGAGCTGCTCTAATCGGGTGGTCATCCCCTTAAAGGAATTCATTAATTGATAGAGCTCCTTCTCCTGAACATCATCGTTCAATTCAACCTCATAATTTCCCTTAATCACTTCCTCTGCTGCTTCTGCAACACGAAGAACCAGGTTTTGCTAGCTTCTTTGATAGAAAATAAATAACGAGCCAGCCTAAAAGCGCCAGGCTTCCTAGCAATAACGCTACTAAGTAATAGTCCTGCTGTTTAAAATCGATTAGCTTATCAACAGGCTGAAAAATATAGACGGCTCCAACCACCTTTTTTTCATATAGGATGGGGGATATCACCACATAGTCCTTTCGCTGTGAATCCATTTCGATTTTTTCAACTGTTACTTCGGAAGGAAGCGAGAGGGAATGAACCATGTCAATCGCTGTATCCTCAAACATAGCCGGGCCCTTCCCATCAGGGGACATCACTTCACCGTCACTATTTTTAATATAAAAACGCATCGGTTGGCCGGGATTTAAAAATTTGGTCCGTTCTTCAAGGATAAAGGGAAGCTTTTGGTTAACCATGATTTCCCCTTCGTCATTTATGACTCGATCGGCGAGCTCTTGGGATAGCATTTTCGTTAATTCTAATTTATTTTGCACAGTATTATGGTGAATCCATAAAATGGATACGACCCCGATAATCAACAGTCCGCTAACTAACGTGATTAAATACCGTCTTGTCCAATAATAGAGGAGTGGAGTCTTCTCTTTTGTTTTCTTAGGAAACATAAAACTGGTAGCCCAAGCCACGAAACGTTTTAATTTCTCCATCTGCCAGATCCCATCCCTTTAATAATTTACGAATTCTCTTAATCGCTAAATCAACTGCCCGATCGCTTCCATCATAATCATACCCCCATACATTCTCGATTAACTGATCTCTTGTAAAGGTTTGGTTTGGGTGCTGGGCCAAAAAAAGGAATAACGAAAGATCTCGCGGAGTAAAAATGATTTCAACCCCATTTAACAAAACCTGATGAGCTAAAAAGTTTATTTTTAACGAGCCATAAAGATTCAGTTGTTCTTTTTCTTGTAATTGCAGAGATCGTCTTAATACGGCATTGACTCTAGCCACAACTTCCTCCGCTACAAACGGCTTCGTAATATAATCATCTGCCCCTCCGCCAAACCCCTTTAATTTTTGGTCTGTATCCGATAAAGCCGTTAACATAATCACCGGACAAGAGCTTTTCTCACGAATTTTTTCCAAAACACCCCAGCCATCCATGTTCGGCATCATCACATCCAATAATACGAGCGCTGGATGCACTTCATCCACCTGCTGAATTCCCTCAAGTCCATCATAAGCTTGATGGACAGAATACCCCTCTTTCTCTAAATAAGCCGCTAACACCATCGATATCGTCATTTCATCTTCAACAATCAGGATTGTTTTCATCACCATGCCACCTGTTTATTTTTCGAACATTATATCACAATAAAAACAGGAGTTTTCCTCTCTTTCCGTAAAGGTTTGTGTAGTTGAAAAGGCCTCCATATTCAGAGGCCTTTTCTTATTGGTATCTCAACGCCTCCAATGGGCTTAAATTTGCCGCCTTATTAGCAGGGAAGATTCCGAAAACAACACCGATAAAGACCGAGAAGCCAACAGCTATTCCGACTGCCCACCAAGAGATGGACACAGCATAATCCATCGTCGTTGAAAGAATTTCTGCACTTCCAATACCAATCAGCACTCCGAGAATTCCACCGATTCCGCTTAGTACAATCGATTCAATTAAGAACTGACCAAGAATATCCTTCTTTTTCGCTCCAATTGCTTTCCGGATTCCAATCTCTCTCGTTCTTTCTGTCACGGAAACGAGCATGATATTCATAATGCCAATTCCGCCAACAATAAGCGATATCCCGGCGATTCCAGCTAGAAGCATTGTCATTGTATCCGTAACAGACGTTAATGCTTCTGCGATATCCGATTGATTTCGAACACTGTAACTCGTATCATCTCCACCGAATTGGATATATAAAGTCCGTTCCATCTTAGCCATACCTATATCAACTGCATCTTCTGAGCTCATTAACACATCAGCAGAAGTCACGACGGTCTGCCCCAAAAAGCGCTGAGCAGTTGTGAATGGAATCAACACTTGGTCATCGACAGAGCCTTGGAGCTCATCACCCTCTTCTGCAAGCACGCCAACAACGATGAAGGTTGTCCCATCAATTTTAACCTCTTTATCGATTGGATTCGTAAATCCAAATAATTCTGTTGCAACATTTGATCCTAATACAACCACCTGATTACGGTTATCCTGATCAATTTCCAAGAGAAATCGGCCTGATTCCATTGAAGTTTCTTCGACTTTCTCAAAGGAAGGCGTTACCCCTTTAATGGTAATGTCGTCTGAGCTTGTGGTACCATTGGCAACTGTACCACTTCCTGAAGTAGTCGGTGAAACGGCTTCTACCTCTGATAGGTCCTCAAAATCCATTAAATCATCATATGTCACAACTTCTTCCTCAGAGTTGCCTGACAAATTAATCGAAACCTTGGTCGTACCGAGCCCAGAAATATCGTCGGAAACAGATTGTGATGCACCTTGGCCTAACGAGACAAGAGCGATAACCGCTGAAATACCAATAATAATTCCAAGCATCGTTAACATCGAGCGAAGTTTATTTGAGCGGATATTTTTAAAGGCAATTTTTAATGCTTGACCAAATTTCAATGGTAAACAACCTCCTTCCCTTCTAAAATTTGACCATCATGGATGTGAATTACTTTTTTTGCTTGCTTTGCGATATCTAAATCATGGGTAATCAAAATAATTGTGTGACCCACTTTATTTAATTCCTTCATTAAATTCAATACTTCTGCACCTGTTTTACTATCGAGAGCGCCAGTGGGCTCGTCCGCCAGCAAAATCGGAGGGTTACCAGCAAGCGCACGGGCAATCGCTACCCGTTGCTGCTGTCCACCTGAAAGCTCAGTCGGGCGATGATTGGCCCGACCCTCTAAGCCTACTTTCTTTAAAGCATCCATGACAATTTCTTTTCTTTCTTTAGCATGGAGTCCACGATAGATAAGCGGCAATTCAACATTTTCATATGCTGTCTGCTTCGGCAAGAGATTAAACGATTGAAAAATAAATCCAATCTTTTGGTTACGAACATCCGCCAGCTGTTTATTTTTTAACGAGTATACATCTTTTCCATCCAGGTGATATTCTCCGGAAATCCGGAATATCCAGGCAGCCAATCATGTTCATAAGAGTAGACTTTCCTGAACCAGATGGACCAATAATGGCAATGAAATCCCCATTATTTACCGAAAAACTAACATCATCCAATGCTTTTAACGTTTCACCACCCATTTTATAATATTTCTTTAAATTTTTTATTTCGACGATTCGCTGCTCCTCCATCATTGACCGTCGCCTCCTTGGCTAGAACGGTCTCCTGGTGGCATTCCACCTTGTGGTCCTTGCCCCATGTCACCTGTTGGGAAGAAGCTATTTCCATTTTGATTTCCATTACTGCTACTATCAGAGTTTAACGATGGAAGAACGACTGTATCTCCTTCCGTAAGACCACTAACAATTTCAACAACGGTTGCATTTTGAAGACCGATTTCAATTGTTTGCTTTGTTGTCTGGATAGATGTTGTTGAGCTATCATCAGTTGTTGTAGTATTATCAGTTTGATCAGTTGTTTCAGCTGTCGTTTGGTTATCTGACGGAACAAGAACGTAATATCCATCATCCTGCTTTTGCACGGCTGCGACTGGAACTGTGACAATATTTTCTTTCTTTTCAGTTGTGATCGTTGCTTCCGCTGTCATTCCAACCTTAATTCCTGTTGGTTCATTGATGGTAATATTGACTTGATATTTGGCAACGGTACTGCTAGAGTCAGAGTTTGCTTCTTTTGCAACACTTGTAACCGTACCAGTAAATTCACTGTCAGGAAGAGCACTTATATCGATATTAGCGGTTTGTCCAACCTGAACCTTATCAATGTCTAATTCATCTATATTTACAATCATTTCTAAATTGCTATAATCGGTAACTTCAACTAATTCTGCACCCATTTGAACAGTGCCATCTTCTTCAACGTTTAAGGTCGTAATTTCTCCTGCAAATGGTGCTGTAATAGGGTCCAATTGATCGTCTTCAAAGGTAATCAGTTCGTCACCGGCTGCTACTGTATCCCCAGCTGCTACCAAAACCTCATCTACTGTAGCATTTCCTTCAGAAGTTAGCATTTCTTTATTGATCGATGATATATTACCGGTTCCGCTCACCGTAACCTCGATCGTTCCTGTTTCTGCCGTAGCTGTTTGCGTTTGTGTTTGTGGCGTATTATTTTCCTCGGTATTATCATGATAGTAGCTGTAAGCCACTGCACCCCCACCAATTAAGACAATCATAACAACAATACTTATTATCCATTTTTTCATTCTTTCTCTTCCTTTCTTTTCAATATATTAAAAACGAATGAATGGCGATAATCTTTGATCATACTTGTCTAACTTTTATACTGCTCCCTACCTACATCCCTATAATAAACAGCCAATGTGTCAGGAAGATGTCAGGGATTATTTTTTAATTTTTTTATACTTGGAAGTTGATTTCCGCTCCAGGTGCTCCAATCAACAATACGTTTAACATAGCTTTCCGAAAAATAAAAAAGGCTTCTTCCTTAGCGAGGAAGATAGCCTTTTATTGATTAGATGACTGCTTTTGATTTTCTTTTTATTTTTATTTTCCCTAAGTAATGTGTAACGATAGCGAACACTGACATGATGCTAAAATAAGTAAGCAGCACTCCGAAAGCATTGGAACTCTCACCGTGTTCTCCTCTCATTTTCCCATCCATTGAAGCAGGCATGCTTCCACTTTTTTGTGCAACTGCTGTTTGACCAGGTGCTGTTGTCTCCGCTTGCTGTTTGACTATTAGCTTGATCAGAAGTTGCGTTCTCATTATCTTGGAAGTCACCGGACGGTGGAGTCGGTCTTTCGCCATCGAATCCTTCTGGCGGTTGACCATTTTGACTAAAGTCTCCCTCACCCATTGGTCCCTGCTGAGTTGTGGTTGAAAACATGTTAGCAGACTGGGCTACTCTATTACCAAATCCTGTTGCGTACATTTCATATACACCAAAAAGTAACATTAAAACTGTAATAATCTTTGCTGTATACCCTAGTACTTTTGATGAAGATTTAATTTTAAATACCTTTTTGAACATATTTATAACCCACTGCCAGTGTAGCCCGACATGAACAGCAACGATAATCAGTGTGAGATAAGAAACAGTTAAATGCAGCATTTTCATCCATTGTTCATTTCCAATAGTAAGGTTAGGAAAAACAACCCTGGATATCAATATTTCGGTTACAATAATCGTGGTCATCGTGATGAGCAACAGTAAATTTAATACATAATTCAGCTTGGTCTTCCATGGTAGCTTCCGGTCAAAAAGCTTCAAGGTAACATTTTTTACCCAATTAATATTAAGTAGAACGTGGGCTACAAAAGCACCACAAATCACCAAACCAGCAATCTCATGGAAAGCCAGCCCACCGAGCACATTTTTATTGTAAAATAATGCAAAGGTTACACCGATTAGAATATCTAAAGTGAATTTTATATATGGAATTTTTTTCATCATTGATCAATCTCCTAATAAATATTTGTAGGTAGGGGATTGATTCACGTATAACAATAGGGTAACGGAAATTTATGAATAAACTATGACCAAATCGATAAGAAAATAATAACATTTTGCTGTTTCCATTTAGCCAAGCCGGCGGAAATCAACAGACAGTTTAAAAAAACTTATACAAAAAAACCTCATTTCCTTGAAAGCACAGGAAATGAGGTTCTTTTAACAAATATATAATTTAGAAAAGATTATTGCCAATGCGGAGATTTACCTAGTTCTACTAGTGCCCAAATAACGTTAAACATAAAGATTCCAATAGTAATTGGGATGGCAATTAATACACTTCTTCCCATCTTTTCTTTGATAACGGCTAAATAGTATCCACAATAAAACAATGTCAGACAGGCCAGAACTAGCATTACCACCAATACGATATACATTTTAAACAAACTCTCCCCTTAGCTTAATGAATTTTATTGCATATGAAAACGGTAGAACATACCCCTACTCCTATTATAGAGTGAGTTCTTGCAAAATTTAAATGATTTTGTCTAATTTTTACTATTTAGTATTTTACATTGTGACAAAGTTGTTAATTTTTTTTGAAAATATGGTGTAAACGGAGCGATTTTCAGAATTTATTGACAGTTTTTTCATCTCAACCTACAATAAATATAATGAAATGATTAGACAACAAATAGAGGAGGTTTTTCATTGAACAATTTAACTGGGAAGGTAGCTCTAATTTCAGGTGGAGGAACCGGTTTAGGTAAAGAAACGGCTTTGGCCTTTGCAAAGGCAGGGATAAACCTGGTTATCTGCGGACGTCACACGGATAAACTTGAGCAAGTGAAAGACCTCATTACTGACCAATATGATGTAGATGTTTTAGTGGTCGGCGCAGATGTTTCAATTGAATCGGATGTTAAAACACTCTTCAAAGCAGCATTTGACCATTTTCAAAGGGTTGATATTTTAGTTAATTGTGCAGCTGACTTCAATCAATATCATGTCATTGACTGCCCGCTCGATTCCTTCGAATATTTAATTCACAATAATACGACAAGTGTGTTTCTTATGATGAGAGAATGTTTGCCGATTATGCGTAATCAAAAGGCAGGACATATTATCAATATTACTTCAGGGCTTGCTAGAGAAGGTGCTGCAGGGTTTGGTGCTTATGCTGCAAGTAAAGCGGCTGTTGAAGCATTAAGCTTCTCGGTTGAAGATGAGGAGCACAAAAATGGGATTCAGGTTCATGTTTTTAATCCAGGTGTGATGAAGACTACCTTATTTCACATTGGAGATGATCCCGCAAATGTCGCACCATATTTACTTCAATTAGCACAAACTAAATCACTGCATGAGAAAAAGGTAATCCAGTTGGATGACTTCCCATTATCTGTCGATGCATAGGGGTAAACGATATCGGTAACGTTCTGGAAATTTCAATATTTGATTTTAAAATTTAAAAGGCGGGTAGAAGCACCATCATGGATGCTGCTTCCCGCCTTTAAATACGAATTCATTATTTTTTCTTAATCCAAAATGTAATATTTTTATCAGCTTGATCTACTTTAAGTACATCATGACCTGCATTTTTCGCCCAAAGAGGAATATCGTTTAAAGAACCACGGTCCGTTACTTGAAGCTCAATAACCTGACCACTTTCTAAAGCATCGATTCCTTTTTTCAACTTCACGACAGGCATTGGACAAGCAAAGCCTGAGACATCCAAAGTAATATCGGATGGAATCGTTGGCTCAGCAGGTGGCTTAGCCTCTTCTTTAATTTCTGTTTCGCCACGATCATTTGTTGTTGTCTCAACGTTTTTTTCGATATTGGTTCCATAGACAGACGAATAGGTCTTCCAACCACCATCTACATTTTTCACCTGGAAGCCGTGACTTTTTAGAATGCGACTAGCTAAATATCCACGTAAACCAACCTGACAGCTGACATAGATGGTTTGATCCTTAGGTAGTTCCTCTAATCGAGTTCTTAAATCATCCAATCTCATGTTGACAGAGCCTTCAATATACCCAAATTCCCGCTCCATCGGCTCGCGAACGTCAATTAACAAACCACCGTTGGCTATAATTTCATCGACTTCATGCCACTGAACATGCTCCAGCTCGCCTTCGAGTAGATTAGTCGCAACATATCCTGCCATATTTACTGGATCCTTTGCAGATGAATAAGGTGGTGCGTATGACAACTCTAAATTCGTAAGATCTTCTACGGTTAGATTACCTTTGATTGCTGTCGCAATGACATCAATTCGTTTGTCCACTCCATCAGCACCAACAGCCTGCGCTCCAAAAATCTTGCCTGTTTCTTTGTCAAAAATTAACTTCAGTGATATCGGAGCTGCTCCTGGATAGTAGCCAGCATGTGAGCTTGGATGGATGTGCACAACCTCATACGGTACTCCAAGGCGTTTTAATGTTTTTTCATTGTTGCCAGTTGCCGCTACCGTTAAATCAAACACTTTGGCAATTGACGTACCTAGTGTACCCTGATATTTTTCCTTTTTACCGATGATATTGTTAGCAGCGATTCGCCCTTGACGGTTCGCTGGACCAGCAAGTGGGATCATCGCTTTTGTCCCGCTTATATAATCAACAACTTCTACGGCATCTCCAACTGCATAAATATCCTCGTTTGAAGTTTGGAGATATTCATTGACAATAATTCCACCGCGTTCACCAAGCTCAAGACCAGCCGATTTAGCCAACTCATTTTCCAGGTCTTACCCCAATGGAAAGAATCGTCATATCCGTTTCGATTTCGGTACCATCTGATAAAAGGACTTTTTTCCCTTGGTCAGTGAATGATTTTACACCATTTTCAAGTACTAAGTTTACACCTTTTTCTTTTAAATGACGGTGTAAAATCGATGCCATTTCAAAATCTATCGGAGCCATAATTTGATTAGCCATCTCGATAATCGTCACTTCAATTCCACGATCAGCAAGGTTTTCTGCCATTTCAATTCCGATAAATCCACCACCAATGACAACGGCTTTTTGAGGCTTTTGCTCATCGACATAACCTTTAATTTTGTCCGTATCCGGAATATTTCTAAGTGTAAACAGGGCTTGATTCTCGTCCAAGCCTGGGATTGGCGGGACAATAGGCTGTGCCCCAGGTGATAACAACAGTTTGTCATATGATTCTTCGTATACTTCATTATTTTGTAGATTTTTAATCGTGACCTTTTTGTTTGTAGGGTCGATGCTCACGACTTCACTCAAATTACGAATATCCATATTGAATCGTGTTGACATTCCTTTAATCGTTTGCACCAATAATTTACTTCGGTCCTTAATTGTTTCGCCAATATAATATGGAAGTCCACAATTTGCAAACGAGATATACTCGCCGCGCTCGACCAAAATAATTTGGATATCTTCACTATTTCTTCTTAATTTTGCTGCAGCCGTAGCTCCTCCGGCAACTCCACCGACAATGATTACTTTTTTAGTCAAGGCTGTTTCCTCCTAGAGTTCTTTTTTATATAGGACGGACTTAGATGTAATTCAAATTCAAACTTACCCTACCAGGTATGTTTTGTGGTAAAAAAATTTGCACAATTTTTCAATTTAGGATTTGATTTCATCAATTTCAAAATAACTACTAATTGAATCGTAGCAAAGAATCTCAAACTTGAGCATATATTGATTTAGGTGTGCATATCCACAATTAAATATTCATAAATTTTAATAGTTGTATCATAAATTTAAAAAGTCGAGCATATATTTGAAAAGTTATGCCATAAATTTTTGAACTTATATCATATCCACAATAAAACGTGCATATCGGCTTATTTGTGTTCATAAAAACAACTGAAGTAACTTATTTTTTTCTAAAAACTAGCCATTATTGCTATTAATAATCAAATTTCTTAGTCAATTTTTAAGGAAATAGCTATTTTTTTAAAAAAATCGGTCAAACTCTCCAAAGTATTTTTGATTTTTTTCATCACACAAAGGTTCGCTCAAAAAATAGGTATATTTACCCAATAGTATTAATCTATTATTAAAAGCTTAATGTAATGTCAGCATCCTTCGCAAAATCTAAGAACGTAACGGCACCGCCGACTTCTACACCATCAACGAACGCATCGATTTCCAATCCCATAACATCCATTGTCATTTGGCAGCCGATCAGTTTAACGCCTAATTCCTGCGCCATTACAACTAATTCAGGAATGGACGGGACATTCGCCTTGGCAAAGCCTTCCGCAAACTGTTCTTTCCCTTCAGGCATTGGTAGCATAGCATTTCCTTCCTTATGAATTAAGTTTAACCCTTCAAACGTAAAGAAAATCCCTACCTCTTGATCAGAAGCTGCTGCCGCTGTTGCTATATTAAACACCTTATAAGCATCAAATAATCCACCATTACTTGCAATAATCGCTACACGTTTAGACATTGTTCATTCCTCCTAAATAATTTATAGGTCGATCACAACCTACCTATACCCCTATTGGTATCATAATAGATAGAAATTAACCTGTCAACATACGAAGATTTCTTGTAAGTCGACATTGGATAACATTATAAAAATCTCTGAATTAATATAATGACTCCTACCAGGAGCCAGACCCAAACTCCAGGTCATATTGGCGGTATGACTCTCTGTTTTTGGGATTCTTTCTGATTGATTCCTCATGTGTTATGTTGGCAGTTACTCACTGATTATCACCATTCTCTTGTTGGTTATTATTTTTTAGTGCAAGCATAATGTTTTGTGGATCATAGCCTAAAATCCATTTCCCGTTAATTTCTGTTTGCGGCACACCCAGTTGGCCTGTTTTTTTAACCACATAATCCATCATTCCTGGCGAAGTCTCTACATTTACTTCTTTAAAAGGGATATGTTGATCAGCCAAGAAATTTTTTAACATCACACAATATGGACAACGATTCGTTGTATAAACCGTAACTGAATTCATTTTGCATTGCTCCTTTACATATTTTCTACATTTTCATTTTATACCCCTATAGGTATTTTGTCAATTCTTCATTTCCCTTAAGGATCACCTCAAAACATTTAATATAATTTGCAATTTTAATATGCCAAAAGCTATCTTAAATTCAACGCAAATATAATATGAAAGCCCTCAACTAATTATTTTAGGTAAAGAGATCTATATAAATGTTTTTAAATTATTCAAATCACACATATAAGCATTTAATTAAATAATAATATAATGAAATAGTTCCTAATACTATTTTCAAAAAAAGCTCTTCAATAAATCCCATTTTAATGCTTGTTTCTACTCTTATTATTTGTTTTTCGAAAAAGTAATACGATATAAAGGAGGTCGAGTATGAAGTATATTACTAGTCTTATTTTGTTGGTTTTCCTTCTTTTAGGAGTAATAAACGTATCTGCAAGTACCGAAACAAAAAAAGAATTCGATTACTCCAACCCTGAATTTCGGGCAACAGTCGATATGCTATCGATGGAGGGACATGGAAATGATGACCTTTCTTCCTGCAGTGTGAAACAATTATATTACCAAGAAGTAGCTGAAATGTTTGAAAAAGGAATGTCCAAACAAGAAATCTTAGATTATTACGTTGAAAACCTGGGAGTTGAGGCTTTACAGGCACCACCTAAAAAAGGCTTCAATCTTACCCTTTGGGTTCTACCGTTTCTTTTAATTTTAGCTGTGATGATTCTGATTTATTTTTTAATTAAAAAATGGAAAAAAAATACCCCTCCCTTACTTTTTGAAACAGCGCAAAATGGCGAGGGTATAGATGATGATCTTTATCAATCTTTAATTGATGAAGAACGCAGAAAATTTTTGTAGTCCGAACTTAAATAGAAAGGTAAAATATTGATAAAATAGTTCAAATCATTATATCTACATAATTATCATTTAAAATGATCTGGTATTAGGAATTCACCTAGTATAAATCAAGCTAAAGGGAGCTTCCTTAAATGGAAAAAGAAGAGTTAATTGCAAAGATGTTTAAAGCATTAGGACACCCGATTAGGTTTAAAATCGTACTTTTCCTTCTTGATGGGAGAAAATGTGTTTGTGAATTGAATGGGAACATTGAGTTTAGCCAAGCCAATTTATCACAACACTTAAAAATTCTTAAGGATGCTGGAATCCTTTCTAGCGAAAGAGAAGGACCGAAAATTTTTTATAGTCTGAGGAATAATGATATTAAGAAGATGGTTCATTGTGCAGATGAATTCCTTGTCAATTATGTAAAATCACTTAGTGACAATTTTCAAAAATAAGATTCTATTAAGATATTAAGTTGTGTGGCGGCATGGATGGCTGGACAGGTGAGATAGTGAACTAACTTTATGGCTTGGGGGGATATTTTACCTTAAGCCTTTAATTATTTCGTAAAAGGTTGCAGATGGAATTTATTTTCTGATTACTATTCTTCGATACATCCCGTTGAGCAAGACTGGTTGATCCTCTACGATTTGTAAATTTTGATTATTGCTATGGAACAAATCCTCAAAACTCAATCCAATATCTGTTCCCAAAACTCTAATAAGCGGTCGAAGGATTTTTTTCATCAACGACAATTCTTTATCTTTAGGAGAAAATTTATCAAAGAGTATTATTTTTCCTCCCGGCTTTAAAACTCTTGTCATTTCTTGAAAACATTTTTTCGCATCGGGAACTACCGAAACAATTAGAGAGGCAATTATGTAATCAAAAGAATGATTGTTAAACTCCAAATTTTGGGCATCCATTTCTAAAAAATGAATCTGAGAATTTTTAAATTTCGTTCTCGCTTTATCAAGCATAGCTGGGGAATAATCAATTGCTGTTATATCTAAACTAGATAAATCAATAAGCTCTAGATCAGCCCCCGTCCCTACCCCAACAAATAAAAGTTTTTGATTACGTTCCATTGCTATATCTTTGAATAATTGTTTTCGGGCATATAAAAAAACACCAGAATTAAAAATCTTATCATAAAATGGAGACCAGATTTTATAAATGAACTTGTTCCATGAATTCATCATATTTATCCTCCACCAATAAGGTTAATATTCAAATTATTGCTAATTCCATTTTATGGTCTCCCTTCCAGTTAGTCAAACATTCATTTGATTATTTGAATATTAACCAATAAGAACTTTATGTTAAACAGTACAATCAGGCTATATTCAAATAATCTTTTGAGTATAAATTTGTACTTTGATATAATAATTTTAATTAATACTATTCGGAGGTTGTTTATCATGAAAAAGATTCTTTTATTTACACTGGTATTCTTCTTATCATTTAATAATTTTGCCTTCGCACATACTGGATTAGAAAGCTCATCACCTCAAAACGGAGAAATAATCAAGGAAGAAATAACACAAATTACATTAACTTTTGAGACAAAGGTAGAACAAGGCAGTAAATTTGAACTTCAAAATTCGATTGGAGAGCCAGTAATCGTTGAAAACCTTGCTTTATCAGAAAATCAAATGGTTGGAAATCTATCAAACCCGTTAAAGAATGGGGAATACATAGTAAATTGGAATATTATTGGAGCCGATGGACATCCAATTGAAGGGGAATTTACTTTCTCTGTGGATATGCCTGTAACTACAGCACCTGCAGAAGATCCGGCTGAGCAACAAAAAGAAACAAAGCCCGAACCAAAAGTTGAGGATAAAAAAGTCGATACTGTAAAGGAAAAAGAAACTGAAGAAATTGCCCAAAACAAACTTCCATCCTATGTAATTCCGGCTATTTTAGGGATTTTTATCATTATCGTGGTCGGTAGTTTCTTTTTTATTATGAAGAGGAAGAAATAGTACATGATTTTTGTGAGCACTGTTACTCAAGCACTATTATATCTTTGTTTTGCTATTCTTATAGGCAGCTTTATTTTATCTCTTGTGCCGCCACCTTATCGACCAACTATTTCAGTCCCTAAGGGAGCCTTGATGACGGCTGTAGGTTGCATAACCATATTCTCATTTATTCCGGTTTTGGAATTGATCTTATATCTTTCTCCAGGTATCGGTTTTATGCAAACATTGCAATCCGTTCTATTTACGTTTGAAGTTGGAAAAGCATGGATCTTCACTTACATTTTGTCGAACATTTTATTTATGTTTATCGTATGGTTTGATTACCGAAAAAATAAATCATATGCTTACATTGGAATGGTTATCGTTTTTATGTTGATTTTAGCATTAGGATGGTCCAGTCATGCAAGTTCCATTGACAAGGTTTTTGGCTTTCTTATTCATACAACCCATTTTACCGCTGTTAGCATTTGGGTAGGCATTCTTCTTGTTGTTAGTTGGTTCTCAAAGGATTACGCCAATTGGGTTAATTTTTTAAAATGGTTTACACCGACTGCGATTGTTTGCTTTGTGAGTACGATAGTAACTGGACTTATCCTAATGACCTTTGTGGTGGAATTCAAAGATTATGCAAATTCTTGGATGCTCCCATATGGACAAGCCTTATTGATAAAACACTTGTTGATTATTCCATTACTTGTATTTGCATCGATTAATAGCATTTTTCTAAAAAAGAAATTAAAAACGAATATGCAATTTAATCCCAAACCTTGGGCAAGAATGGAAAGCATCATTATATTGCTGATTTTTTCAGCCACCGCTGCATTGGGACAACAATCACCTCCACATGAAACGATTGTAACGAATGAAGAAGTTTCTTCCCTTTTCACACTGTTTTATCAAGGACAGATTCAGCCAGAAATGACAGTAAAACTAATGATGAATCCGACAAGCATTACCCTATTAGGTATCGCTGTCCTTTTCCTTACCTTAATTATTCTTTCATTTTTAAAAAAAGCACCAGCAATTGTATCATTTCTAATGAGTGTTCTATTGGTTTTTTGTTTATATTTATCTTTACTACTGAGTGTTAAATGAGTTGGTATTCCAGCTATTGAAAAAGAGCTTTCCGAGAGAAAATCGGAAAGCCCTTTGTTTTTATTCCTTCACTCGCAAAAGTCGCAAGCTGTTAAATGTTACGATTAGAGTTGCACCCATATCAGCAAAAATGGCTATCCATAGGGTTAACCAACCTGGTACAACTAATAGCAGCGCTAAAATTTTAATCGCCAAGGAGAAAGTAATATTTTGCTTAATGATCGCTAATGCCCTGCGGCTTAATTTGATCGTGTAAGGCAATTTGCTTAAATCATCGGACATTAAGGCAATATCAGCTGTTTCTAATGCGGTATCCGTTCCGGCACCACCCATTGCTACCCCAACAGTTGATGCTGCTAAAGCGGGTGCATCGTTCACACCATCCCCAACCATCGCCACACTATGATATTTAGCGCGGAGTTCTTTGATGAAGTTTAGTTTATCTTCCGGAAGCAAATCCGCTTTAATTTCGGAAACTCCAACTTCATTACCAATTGATTCAGCAGTTCGTTCATTATCTCCAGTAAGCATCACGGTTTTTTCAATTCCAACTCCATGAAGTTTACGAATCACTTCTGTTGAAGTTTCTCTGATTTCGTCAGCTACCGCTATTAATGCTAGGATTTCTTTTTCCGTTCCCAGAACCATAACAGTTTTTCCTTGTGTTTGAAGTGCTTTAATTTGTTCTTTCTTCTCTTCTTGAATATTATTCGGAAGGATTTCTTCAAAAAGATTTGGGCTACCTACGTAATAGAACTCTTTATTGACTCTTGCTTTTACACCTTTACCAGTAATGGATTGGAAATCTTCCACTAATACATCCTTAATATTTAGACCATTTTCCTCTGCCTTTCGCATGATTGCTGTAGCAAGTGGATGCTGTGATCCATTTTCAATCGCAGCAGTGATGGTCATTAGTTCATTTTCATTTCCACCATACGTGATGATGTTTGTAACAGCAGGTACGCCTTTTGTTAATGTACCTGTTTTATCAAAGGCGATGACTTTTAATGCTCCTGCCTCTTCTAAATGGATGCCACCTTTAATTAACACCCCATTTCTTGCTGCGTTCCCAATCGCCGTAACAACAGCAACAGGAGTAGAAACAACAAGTGCACAAGGACAACCAACTACTAACACGGCTAAACCTTGATAAATCCATTCGCTCCAATCTCCCCCGAATAATAAAGGTGGGAAGATGGCAATTAAGAATGCTAAAACGATGATTGCCGGAGTATAGTATTTCGCAAATTTATCGACAAACGCTTGTGAAGGAGCCTTTTCTGCTTGAGCTTCTTCCACGAGATGAATAATTTTTGATATTGTAGTATCTTCCACGCGTTTGGTAACTTTTACTTCGAGTAATCCTTCTTCATTCAATGTTCCAGAAAACACTTCATCGTCTATCGTTTTGGCAACAGGCACACTTTCTCCCGTAATGGCAGCCTGATTGATCGTTGAAGTTCCTTTTATGACAATTCCATCCATAGCTAATTTTTGTCCAGGCTTCACAATCATCATATCGCCAATTTGGATATCTTCAACTGGAATCATCATTTCTTGGTTACCACGCCGAATTAAGGCATCTTTTGGAGCAATATTCATTAATGATTGTATGGAATTTCGCGCTCTATCCATTGAGTAAGTTTCTAAAGCTTCACTTATGGCAAACAAAATAACAACTGTTGCTCCTTCACCCCATTCCCCAATAAATGCGGCACCAATTACCGCAATGGTCATTAAGGTTTTCATATCGAATTGGAAACGGACTAAATTCTTTAATCCTGTACTAAATAGCCTATATCCTCCAACTAAGATAGACATCCCATAAGCTAAAATGGAAGGAATACTTTCTTCACCGTTTAATTGTCCATATAACCATCCAATTAGGAGAAAAACGAACGAGACGATGACAGTAGAATGTTTCTTCAAAAACGGTTCTTTTATCTCTTCAAATCGCTGTTTTTCAGGAATCAATTTTAAATTTTCAAATGCCCCAGCTTTTTCAAGTTCTTCTAGTGTTGTTTCACCATAAACAGTAAGTTTAGCAGCACCGAAATTAACACTTGCATTAGAAACACCATCCAGGTGTTTTACGTTCGTTTCGAACTTTTTTGCACAGCTAGCTCAGGAAAAGCCTTGAACACGATAAACAGTTTTATGAATTGATTGCTCTAAAACATCACTCATCAACTTTCACCTCCATTTGATGTGCGAAAGCAATTTGAATCAACTGTCTTACATGATCATCATCTAATGAATAAAAAACCAATTTGCCTTCTTTACGATATTTCGCTAATCCAAGATTACGAAGCAGCCTTAAATGATGGGAAGCAGTTGCTGTGGTGGCACCAACTATATTGGCTACATCACATACACATAATTCTTCTTCTACGCTTAATGCTAGGGCAATTTTTATTCTTGTGTCATCGGATAGCGCTTTAAATATCTGTGAAACAGCCAATGTGTTCTTTGAGTTAATGACTTCCTTTACCCGTTTTACTTTTATATCATCCACACAGGTTATTTCGCAAACATCATCATGTTTCAATCGTTCCACGCCCCTTATTCAAATAGCTATTTGATTATTAGTATATGTTTAATTTTTATAATGGTCAAATGGATATTTGAATATTAATTTGCTTTTTATTCACTAATATATTTAACATTTTCTAAACATAAAAAAGCATGTTTCAATATAGAAACAATGCTTAAATAATTCAAAAAGTATTATGGATAATTGCTAATTACGATTTGGTTACGCAAAGGAATGGTAAATATAATATTGAACAACTTCAACGGAAGGTAGATTTTGAAAAAACCTTTTTCAGCATATAAAAAAGACTAGCTACAACAGCTAGTCTTGGATTCCACCTATGTATGGTGGAGACGGTGGGACGTGCTCTTCCATGCTTTCGACATGGCACTGACTATATCTTGAACCTGATCTGCTCAGGTCCCCTGGCGTCTTATGCGAAACATAATTTTTTACCTGTCAGGTAAGGATTTCGCATCCTAGTACTACCACTTTTTGTGGCAGTCTATAAGTCGATACACGGCTGTTGAATTGCTTCACATACCGCTCGGCATTGCCCTATTGCTTAAATAAGCAACTTAGGTTTCACCGATAAAGCCAGGTTTTCACTTGTGTGTTACCACACAAGGCGACTAATTACTAATCGAACCCACGTCCAGAAATATCGGCACTTAAGCTTCTACGAGTGTAGTCGGCATATTGGCGCTTCGCTGTATCTTATGCCTACCGACAGGCGTCCGAACAGCTAGTCTGGTTGTTCTCTTCCTTCTTCCTCAGACGGTGGAATCCGGCGTAGTCCACTAAGAGTGAGTCCCTTACCCTACCACATGGACAATGGAGGGAGGAACAGCCTAAGCGCTATTAAGCAGCGAAAGCTAAGTTATTGTTAGTTTTGCCAGTTATTGGCTTTGACGTTTTAACGAGGCCGATCCCCTCGACTCGCAACCTAAGCTCGAACTACCCCTGTCGAATCCGTAGCGTCCCCATGTTAGAAGGGTCAGTGGGCGGTTAAGCTCACTTGACGTTAGGATTGCTCATTGAAGTCTCGAGCAAAAGTTATCCGTCACTCACTTGGTGACATTTATTATTATAACATAGCCAACCGGTTTTTCAATTGTAACTTCTTGGTTATGTTGCCATGGTGGCATTTTCTTTTACTCAACCGAAACTAACTAATCTACATCTTCTGTCTTTCACGGAAAGCACGCTCGATTTCACGCTTTGCTTCTTTCTGTTTTAAGTCTTCGCGTTTATCGTATTTCTTTTTCCCTTTGGCTAGACCTATTAATACTTTGGCAAAGCCGTTTTTCAAATAAACTTTTAATGGAACGAGCGCGTAGCCTGCTTCTTTTGTTTCACCAATTAATGTACTAATCTGCTTTTTGTGAAGCAACAGCTTTCTCGTTCTCAGTGGGTCATGGTTATACCGGTTTCCTTGCTCATATGGGCTGACATGCATGCTATATAAGAACATTTCGCCATTATGTATACGAGCATATGAATCCTTTAAATTTACGCGACCTCCGCGAATCGATTTAATCTCAGTTCCTTGCAGGACAATTCCAGCTTCATAGGTTTCTTCGATGAAATAATCATGGTATGCTTTTTTGTTTTGTGCGACAACTTTTCCCTCGCCTTTTGGCATTGGACTTCCCCCGCTTTCTATCTCTCTATTTTAGCAAAACTTGCAGAAAGCCTCAACGAGAAGGGAAAAAGAGAGCCTGCCAAATGACAGGCCCTCGCAACGATTTACCGTCGTTTTTTCTTACCTTCCCGTTTCGCTTTTGAAGCATTATCGTAAGACTTCTTCTTTTTCGATCCAGTTCGTTTGGAAGATGGCGATTTAGAGCTTTCCGGGCGGCTAAGACTTTGACGCGGTTTCTTTTTGTCACTACCTGTCTTGAATACACGTGGTGAATCAGTCCGCATGCGGCGTGGCGTGCCCTTCATCCCAACAATTTCAAAATCAATCGAGCGCTCATCTTTATTAACATTAATAACACGGATGGTGATCTCGTCACCGATACGGAAAACATTTCCTGTCCGTTCACCGATCATCGCAAAATGGCGCTCATCAAAACGATAATAGTCATCGGTCATGTAGCTAACATGGACAAGACCTTCAATCGTATTTGGCAGCTCGACGAATATCCCAAAATTGGTGACAGAGCTAATGATTCCATCATACTCTTCCCCAATTTTATCAGCCATATATTCTGCTTTTTTCAGCTCATCTGTCTCACGTTCCGAATCAACGGCCCGACGCTCCATTTTCGATGAATGCTGAGCGATCTCTGGCAATCTTGCGCCCCACTTCTCTCTTGTCGCTTGATCCAGTTTTCCTTCAATTAAATATGTCCGAATCAGGCGATGGACAATTAAGTCTGGATAACGGCGGATTGGCGATGTGAAATGGGTATAGAACTCCGTGGAAAGTCCAAAGTGTCCTAGGCTTTCAGGATCGTATTTCGCCTGTTGCATCGACCGCAGCATCACCGTGGAAACGACCATCTCCTCTGGTTTTCCTTGCACCGCTTCGATAATTTCCTGCAGCGCTCTTGGATGGACCTCGTTCGCTGTCCCTTTGACGATATAGCCAAAGTTTGTAATAAATTCAAAAAAGCGTCTTAGCTTATCCTCTTTGGGATCCTCGTGAATCCGGTAAATGAACGGAACATCCATCCAGTGGAAATGCTCGGCTACCGCTTCATTGGCTGCAAGCATGAATTCTTCAATCAACCTTTCAGCGACTGAACGCTCGCGCAATACCACGTCAGTTGGCTTTCCGTCCTCATCAACAAGAACCTTAGCTTCTTTAAAATCAAAATCAATCGCACCGCGTAGCATCCGTTTCTTGCGCAGAACTTCAGCTAGCTCCTCCATCGTCTGGAACATCGGAATAAGCGGCTCATACCGCTTTAACAATGCCTCATCCTTATCTGTCAGGATCTTATTCACATCGGAATACGTCATCCGTTCAGTGGTTTTAATAACACTTTGAAAAATTTCATGGTTAACGACTTCACCATCAGGCGTGATTTCCATCGTACAGGAAAGCGTGAGGCGATCGACTTTCGGATTTAATGAACAAATTCCGTTTGATAATCGATGTGGGATCATTGGAATAACACGGTCAACTAAATAAATACTTGTGCCGCGCTCCTCAGCTTCTCGGTCAATTGGTGAGCCTTCCGTCACATAATAGCTAACATCGGCAATATGAACACCGAGACGATAATGGCCATTTTCAAGCTTGCTCACTTGAACAGCATCATCTAAATCCTTCGCATCAGCACCATCTATCGTCACAATTACCTCATTGCGAAGATCACGACGGTTTGCGATTTCACTTTCATCGATTTCATCCGGTGTTTGATTAGCTTGGTCTAGAACTTCCTCCTCAAATCCAAGTGGAAGCCCATGCTTATGAATGACTGATAAAATATCGACACCTGGGTCATTTTTATGGCCAAGAATTTGGATGACCTCACCCTCAGCACTTTTCCGACCTTCCGGATACGTTGTTAATTTTACAACAACCTTATGTCCTTCTACTGCACCCATTGAGGCTGCCTTAGGAATAAAAATATCACTCGCAAACTTTTTATCATCCGGGAGCACAAACCCAAAATGCTTGCTTTCGGTATAGGTCCCAACAATTTGTTGAATACCTCTTTCGATGATGCGGACAACAGTCCCTTCGCGGCGTTGACCAGAGGTTGCTGTTGCTACCCGGACAAGTACGATATCACCATGCATCGCATTGTTCGTTTCATTCGGTGGTATAAAAATATCGTCCATTCCAGGCTCATCTGGCACGACAAATGCAAATCCCTTGGCATGACCCGTTAATTTTCCACGCACTAAATTCATTTTTTCAGGCAGGCCATAGCGATTGCTCCGAGTTCTGACGACCATCCCTTTCTCTTCCATCACGACAAGTGCTTTTACAAAATCCTTAAAAGTTGAAGAATCTTCAATCCCAAAAGCCTTTTCAAGCTCTTGGACCGTTAACGGCTTGTATGCCTCATCCTTCATGTGTGACAACAGCCTGTCAATGTGTAGCTTAATTTCGTCCATTTATTTCCCTCCTTTGAGGAGATAATTTATTGTTTTAAACACGAATCCTCATTCTTTCCAATCTAGCTTTTCTAGAAATTGATAAATATCCTCGTGTAATTGATCCCGTTCATTATCAAGTGTAATCACATGTCCCGACTGTTCATACCACTTGATTTCCTTGAATAGGGACTCGACCTCTTTGTAAATAATATTGGCACTGTTCATATTAATCATATTGTCATGGCGAGCCTGCACAACAAAGGTCGGTGAATAAATCATATCAACATTATCACGCACGTCCGCAATCAGATTTTGCAGTGCCTTTAATGTTTTCATCGGCGTTTGTTGATACTCTTCCATTTCTTTTTCGATTTGCTCAGGCGTTTTTCCTTCCCGTTGTTTATATTCGCAAGCGTACTCCAAGATTCCTTTATACATAACCTCTTCGCTTTTTATGTACATCGGGGCACACATCGGCACAATACCCTTTATAGGAACAGTGTATCCCAATTTTAAAGAAAATACGCCACCTAATGACAAACCGGCAACCGCAATTTCCTCGTGTCCCTGAGATTTTAAATAGTTATAGCCAGTTATTACATCATTCCACCAGTCCTCTGGCCCTGACAGTACAAGCTCTTCAGGTGGAACGCCATGTCCTTTATACAACGGTGCATGGCATGTGTAGCCTTGTTTTTCAAGAAAGCGACCAAGCATCCGGACATCGGCTGTATTCCCCGTAAACCCATGCAGCAGCAACACTGCCCTTTTTCCTGATTTAAATGTGAACGGCTTTGATTGAACAATCTTCATCGTATAATACCCCTTCATGAAACTCTATGTATGTTGTGTACGCCCTTCTTATTTTTTAGCAAATTATGATCCTGCATTCCACCAATATGCTTGATGCTGTGCATAATCTTATTTATTTTAAAAATAAAAAAACCTGAGCCTTTGCGGTTCAGGTTTGCGTTTATGATTAAAGTTGGAAGTACGTAACTAAAATCGCTAAAATGAAAAACAGTACGGATAATACAATCGTGATACGGTGGAGAATAAGATCGATTCCCCGTGCTTTTTGCTTTCCAAATAACTGCTCTGCTCCTCCAGAAATAGCTCCTGAAAGACCTGCGCTTTTTCCTGATTGAAGAAGTACAACCGCAATTAGACCAATACTTACGATGACTAAAAGGGTAACCAAAAATGCGTGCATGTAGTCCACCTCCTGAAAAACGTACAAATTACAGTAGTTTTACTGTACCATACTTTATAACGAGAGACAATAGCACAACCTCTTACGAATGCGTGAACAAATCAAAAAAACTGGAGCAAAAAATTTTGATAAGCAAAGGATTTTTTCAAAAGAAAGAGAAGTAGTTTTTATGAAAAGCTATGTTAAAGAACGATGTTGATTTTTGAGCACTCTGTTGATTGGAGCGGAAAGTGCGAGACTCCTGCGGGAGAAGGTGTCACAGGAGAAAACAGACGTAAAATGCCGTAGAGCCTCAGCGCCCGCTCCGCGGAAAGTGAGCACTTGGAGCAAAAATTAACATTCTAATTTAACAGAGCCTTATGAAAAGAAAAGGTGTGATGCATTTGATCATAAGTGAAAGAAAATACCCTCTGAAAATCCTGTTCAATAATGCGGCGATTGGCCGATTATTGCCGCACCATCCTAAAATCCCAGTCATTCTGGAAGATAATCGGCGCAAAGAAGCTGGCCACATTGGAGAGCAACGGCTGGATCGATTATTAACAACTAAACTTCCTCCGAAAGATTACCACATATTCCAAGGGCTCCACATCCCGAACAAGGATGGCACCTACTTTCAAATCGATAACCTCCTTTATACTGCGACCCACATCATTCCAACTGAAGTTAAATACATGAGTGGTGAACTGTCTTTCGACAGAGCATCCAGGCCAAATGATTCAACGACTAAATGATAAGGAAATTGGCTATGAGGATCCGCTCATGCAGGCCGAATTCCAAGTTCGTCAGCTTCGTGCATTATTGTTCAAGCACGGTTTTCCTGCTATCCCCATTGAACCGCTTGTCATGATGAGCAATCCAAACTGTATCGTAAAAATTGAAAATGACCCTGAAGCTCGGTACCGAGTCTGTCGCGGTCGACAGATTCTCTATCGGATTGAGGATTTTGCTTATAAATATAAGAACGAAATATTATGTCCTGCCATGCTAAGAAAACTAGGAAGACTTTTGATAAAAATGAATAGTGAACCTAGCTTTGACATTGAAAAAATTTATAAAATTCCTCGTACGGACCTGCGTCCAGGGGTTCACTGCCCTATTTGTCTATTTTTAGGGATGAAGTACTATCAAGGTGCGTGGTTTTGTCCGCGATGTCAGTGTAAATCGCGGGATGCTCATCTAATTGCATTGAGAGATTACTTTCTTTTGTGGGGGGAGGAGATTACGAATGCACAATTTCGCTGGTTTTTGGGAGTAGATTCAGTTCATGTTGCCTCAAAAATGCTAAAAAAATTGAATTTGCCTTCCAGAGGACAGAATAAATACCGAGTTTACCTGCTTTCTTTTGATATTTATTAACTAGCTCATTGTGTATTAGCCGATTCTGAGTTTCTATTAGCCGATTTTAAGTTTCTATTAGCGGATTTCTATGTGCTATTAGACAATTTTAATACCCTATTAGCGGATTTCTGCATTCTATTAGCCAATGCCATATTTTTGTCACAAACGCTCATAAAATCATAAAAAAACGCCGGCGAGTACTTCCCGCCGGCGTTCACGTATCTAAAGAATTACTTCTTTAAGTTATAGAAAGATTTTAAACCATCGTATACTGCTAAATCGCCAAGTTCGTCTTCGATGCGAAGAAGTTGGTTGTATTTAGCAATACGGTCTGTACGAGACATTGAACCAGTTTTGATTTGACCAGCGTTTGTTGCAACAGCGATGTCAGCGATTGTAGCATCTTCTGTTTCACCAGAACGGTGAGAAACAACTGCAGTGTAACCTGCGCGCTTAGCCATTTCGATTGCTTCGAAAGTTTCAGTTAATGTACCGATTTGGTTAACTTTGATAAGGATTGAGTTAGAGATTCCTTTTTCAATACCTTCAGCAAGCTTTTTAGTGTTTGTAACGAATAGGTCGTCACCAACAAGCTGTACGCGTCCACCGATGCGCTCAGTTAGTAATTTGTGACCTTCCCAGTCGTTTTCGTCTAAACCATCTTCGATTGAAAGGATTGGGAATTCGTTAACAAGCTCTTCGTAGAAAGAAACCATTTCTTCAGAAGATAAACCTGTGCGGCCTTCACCAGCAAGATCGTATTTGCCTGTTTCTTTGTTGTAGAACTCAGAAGAAGCAACGTCCATACCAAGGAAGATATCTTTGCCAGCTTCGTAACCAGCAGCTTTGATGGCTTCGATGATTACTTCTAAAGCTTCACGGTTTGAACCAAGGTTTGGAGCGAAACCACCTTCGTCACCTACAGCTGTGTTTAAGCCTTTACCAGAAAGAACTTTTTTCAAGCTGTGGAATACTTCAGCACCCATGCGGATTGCTTCTTTAAATGAAGGAGCTCCTACAGGTAAGATCATGAATTCTTGGAAGTCAACGTTGTTGTCAGCATGTGAACCACCGTTGATGATGTTCATCATTGGAGTTGGTAATTGCTTCGCGTTGAATCCACCAAGGTAGCGGTATAATGGAAGACCTACTAGGTCAGCAGCAGCGTGAGCAGCAGCCATAGAAACGCCAAGGATTGCGTTTGCACCTAATTTACCTTTGTTTTCAGTGCCATCTAGCTCGATCATTGTGCGGTCGATGCCAGCTTGGTCTGTTACGTCCATACCGATGATCGCATCAGCGATAATGTCGTTTACGTTTTTAACTGCGTTTAATACACCTTTACCAAGGTAACGGGATTTGTCGCCGTCACGAAGCTCAACTGCTTCGTATTCACCAGTTGATGCACCAGATGGTACTAGAGCGCGTCCAAATGCACCTGATTCTGTGAAAACTTCTACTTCAACTGTTGGGTTACCGCGGGAGTCAAGGACTTCACGAGCGTATACGTCAGTAATAAATGGCATTAAAAATCTCTCCTTAAATATACAGTTTTATTTTTTTGCTAAACTTGTCAGATGATTGCAGAGAAGGAGCTCCCTTTCTGCGCTTTCACGCCAGGGAGTCTCGCACCTTCCACTCCAATCAACTTTAAGCTTTACTAAAAACTTACTTCTTAATTAACGAAGTTCCAGTCATTTCTGCTGGTTTTTCGATTGCTAATAAATCAAGCATAGTTGGAGCTAGGTCCCCAAGAATTCCACCGTCGCGAAGTTCAACGCCAGCTTTAGTGACAATCACTGGTACTGGATTGGTTGTGTGTGCTGTCATTGGATTGCCTTCAAGTGTGATGACTTCATCAGCATTTCCATGATCGGCTGTGATAATCGCTGTTCCACCTTTTTCAAGGATTAAATCAACGATGCGGCCTAAGCACTCATCAACTGTTTCAACAGCTTTAATGGTTGGTTCAAGCATACCTGAGTGTCCAACCATATCTGGGTTAGCAAAGTTTAAGATAATGGCGTCAAACTTGTCTTTGTTGATTGCATCAACTAATGCATCCGTAACTTCATAAGCGCTCATCTCTGGTTTCAAATCATAGGTTGCAACTTTTGGAGAAGCAATTAAGATTCTTTCCTCACCAGGGAATTCTGCTTCACGGCCACCGCTCATAAAGAAGGTAACATGCGGATATTTTTCCGTTTCTGCAATGCGAAGCTGCTGTAGATTATTTTGCGACAATACCTCACCTAATGTATTATCTAGGTTTGTTGGCTTAAATGCAACATAACCATCAACAGTTTCACTAAAATGTGTCATACATACGAAGAATAGGTTCTCCGGATGCTTTGGCCCGCGGTCAAATGAGCGGAAATCCTTATTTGTAAATGTGTTAGAAATTTGAATCGCACGGTCAGGACGGAAATTATAGAAAATTACCGCATCGTTGTCACCGATTGTCGCAACCGGCTCGCCGCTTTCGCGCGTGATAACAGAAGGCAGAACGAACTCATCATAAATGCCCTTTTCATATGAATCCATTACAACATCCATTGGATTGGTGTAAGAAGGACCTTCTCCGTAAACCATTGCACGGTACGATTTTTCAACGCGTTCCCAACGCTTATCACGGTCCATTGAATAATAGCGACCGGAAATCGTTGCAAATTCACCGACACCGATTCTTTTCATTTCATCCATTGTTTCTTGGATAAAGCCTTCAGCCGTTTGTGGTCCAACATCACGACCATCTAGGAAAGCATGAACATAGACTTTTTCCACACCTTCTGCTGCAGCTAAGCGCAAAAGGGCAAACATATGTTGAATGTGACTGTGGACACCACCATCAGATAGTAATCCGAATAGGTGTAGGCTTGTACCTTCTTTTTTCACATGATTGATTGCGCCAACAAGGGTTTCATTTTTCTCAAATTCACCCTCACGGATCGCCACATTCACTCGTGTTAAACTTTGGTACACAATGCGGCCGGCACCGATGTTAAGGTGTCCAACCTCAGAGTTCCCCATTTGGCCCTCTGGTAATCCTACTGCTTCCCCACTAGCTGTTAAATGCTGGTTCGGGAAGTTTTTCCAATAACGATCGAAATTAGGTTTGTTTGCTTGCGCAACTGCATTACCTTTATTCTCATTACGACATCCAAATCCATCGAGGATTATTAATGCCACGGGAGATTTACTCATTTGATCCTGCCTCCAATAATTGTAGGTAAGATTCAGCCTCGAGGCTCGCTCCACCTACTAACGCACCGTCAATATCCGGTTGTGACATATATTCTTTGATGTTTTCAGGCTTTACGCTACCACCGTACTGAATCCGAACTGCCTGTGCTGCTTCTTGAGAAAATTGTTCAGCAACCACTTGGCGAATATAAGCACATACTTCATTTGCATCTGCTGCAGAAGATGATCTACCTGTACCGATTGCCCAGATTGGCTCATAAGCAATAACAGTTTGCTTCACTTGCTCTTCAGTTAAGCCAGCTAAACCGTTTTTGATTTGTCCGCCAACGAAATCGTTCGTTTGTCCCGCTTCACGCTGTTCTAGTGTTTCACCGCAGCAAACGATTGGTGTTAAGCCATGTGCAAACGCAGCATGAGTTTTCTTATTAACACTTTCATCTGTTTCGTTAAACATTTCACGACGCTCTGAATGACCAATGATTACATATTTAACACCAAGGTCTGCTAGTGCAACAGGGCTAACTTCACCTGTGAATGCGCCGCTTTTTTCAAAGTGCATGTTTTGGGCTCCGATTTCTACATGGTAGTCTTTAGAAATTAACACAAGTTGTTCTAGGAATAAAGCCGGAGCACAAACAACTGAATCTACCTTCTCTTTTGAAGGGACTAGCTCGTTTACATGCTCCATGAAGCTTTTTGCTTCAGCTAGAGTTTTATGCATTTTCCAGTTTCCTGCTATGATCGGTTTGCGCATGTGATGTACATCCTTTCTGTGGTTACCTTATTTATCGTTTAATGCTACAACTCCTGGTAATGCTTTACCTTCCATGAACTCTAATGAAGCACCGCCACCAGTTGAAATATGGCTCATTTTATCTGCTAAATCAAACTTTTCTACGGCCGCTGCAGAGTCTCCTCCACCGATAACAGAATATGTATCAGTGCTTTCAGCAAGTGCTTCGGCAACAGCTTTTGTACCGCCGGCAAACTTATCCATTTCAAATACACCCATTGGACCATTCCAAATAACTAATTTAGAATTTTTGATTACATCGCTGTATAGCTCTGCAGTTTTTGGTCCGATATCAAGTGATTGCCAATCTGCAGGAATTTCATCAATTCCCACTACTTTTGAATTAGCAGTTGCAGAGAACTCGTCTGCTATTACAGCATCGATTGGCATATAGAATTTAACGCCTTTTTCTTCTGCTTTTTTAATGAAAGAAAGGGCTAAATCGATTTTGTCAGCTTCTAACAATGATTGACCAATTTCATGACCTTGAGCCTTAATAAAGGTATAAGCTAAACCTCCACCGATGATGAGGTTATCAACCTTTTCAAGAAGGTTATCAATAACGCCAATCTTATCTTTTACCTTTGCACCGCCGATGATTGCTGTGAATGGGCGCTCTGGATTTGAAAGTGCTTTA
This sequence comes from Bacillus sp. T3, assembly GCF_033449965.1. Lineage (NCBI taxonomy): Bacteria > Bacillati > Bacillota > Bacilli > Caryophanales > Bacillaceae > Bacillus > Bacillus sp. T3. The sequence goes on along the minus strand of NZ_CP137761.1, from coordinate 773,430 downwards.
CCAAGAACATCAAGTTCTTTTTGCATTAAAAATCCTGATACAGCAGGAATGTGGTGTGCAATTCCTTCTGTTGAGGCATGGGCACGGTGTGCGGCACCGAATGCATCATTCACATAAAGATCTGCTAGCTCAGCAAAAGCTTTTGCTAATTCAGGATCATTTTTTTCTTCGCCTGGGTAGAAACGAACATTCTCAAGAAGAAGAACTTCTCCCTCATTTAGCGTATTGATTTCAGCCTTTACGGAATCTCCGTATGCTTCATCTGTCTTTTTCACTTCTTTACCAAGAAGCTCGGAAAGACGTTTTGCAACAGCAGTCAAACGTAATTCCTCAACCACTTGTCCTTTTGGACGACCTAAGTGGGATGCAAGAATAACTTTTGCCCCTTGCTCGACTAAGTATTGAATGGTTGGAAGAGCTGCACGGATACGTGTATCATCCGTAATTTGGCCTTCACTCATTGGTACATTGAAATCGACGCGGCAAAACACACGTTGGCCTTTTACTGTTACGTCTTTTACAGATTTTTTGTTCATACAGGATGGTCCTCCTTTTTTTGGGGGCTTTGTTAATTAGCTTGTTGATTTCAGCAGCAGGTGCTCGCTCCAATCAACAATGTGCATTAACAAACCTTTTTAAAAAATAAGTTTGCTCGTAACGGTTTTCCGGAATGTCTTAAATACACGCTAACCTAAATTTTCAAGATTCGAAATAAATATAAAAAGGGAGTGGGGAATCATCCCCGCTCCCCTTTTATTTCGTCCTATTGGCAATTCCCTGATGATCAGGGAATTTAATGAACTCGCTCTTTTGAATATTGGTTAGCAGTTGTGTTTAGACACACACCCTATACCATTATAGACGTTTATGGAATGAATATCCAATATTAGAAGCCTTTTTTACCCATAAAATCAGCAAGATCTACTACACGGTTAGAATAACCAGTTTCGTTATCGTACCAAGAAAGAACTTTAACCATGGTGCCTTCCATAACCATTGTAGAATCAGCGTCAATTGTAGAAGATGCTGTGCTTCCGTTAAAGTCAGTAGAAACAAGTGGAAGCTCAGTGTATTCTAAAATACCTTTTAATTCGCCTTCAGCTGCTGCCTTTAATGCTGCATTTACTTCTTCAGCTGTAACTTCTTTTTCAAGCTCAGCTACTAAGTCAACTACAGAAACGTTTGGAGTTGGTACACGCATAGCCATACCGTTTAATTTTCCTTTTAATTCAGGAAGAACTAGAGCAACCGCTTTTGCAGCACCAGTTGAAGTTGGGATCATGTTTTCTGCAGCAGCACGAGCACGACGGTAATCTTTGTGTGGTAAATCTAAGATTTGTTGGTCGTTTGTATATGAGTGAACAGTTGTCATCATACCACGCTTGATACCAAAGTTATCATTTAATACTTTTGCAAATGGAGCTAAGCAGTTTGTAGTACAAGAAGCGTTTGATACGATGTGGTGGTTAGCTGCATCGTACTTGTCTTCGTTAACACCCATAACGATTGTTAAATCTTCACCAGATGCTGGAGCAGAGATAATTACTTTTTTAGCGCCTGCTTCAAGATGTTTTGCAGCATTTGCACGATCTGTGAAACGACCAGTAGATTCAACTACTACTTCTACTCCAAGGTCACCCCAGCCAAGTTGTGCAGGATCGCGCTCAGCAATAACCTTTACACGGTGGCTGCCAACTACTAGGAAATCACCATCTACAGATACAGTTTCAGCTAATTTGCCATGTACAGTATCGTATTGTAAAAGATGTGCAAGCATATTTGCATCAGTTAAGTCATTAACTGCTACTACTTCAACATTCGGATTATTTAAAGCTGCGCGAAAAACATTACGTCCAATACGTCCAAATCCATTAATACCCATTTTAACTGCCATTATTATTTCCTCCTTAAGGATGTTCATGATTTTAAGTATTTATATAAAAGGGGAAATTCCCCAGTAAAAACAATTGTAATTTTTCCCATCTAACCATTAACGTATGCATATAAAGTGAAAATGAGATTAACCCAATAGCATTTGTTTCGCTGCACCTTCATCGGTAATTAAAATCGTTGACGGTGGAGCTTGCTTCATATAAGCACGAATCGCTTTTGCCTTGGATGCCCCACCTGCGACAGCGACAACATGCTCAATGTTGTGAATATCTTCAAGCTGAAGTCCTACAGTCAGAACCTTATGAACTACTTCTCCAGCCTCATTAACGTAATACCCGAAAGATTCGCCAACAGCTTTATGTTGCTTGATTTTTTCAAGAACTTCTGGAGAAGTATGACGGCGTTCTGCCATTGCTATAGCGTCTCCAATCCCATGTAAAACCATGCTAGCTGAATGCAATAAATCTAATATTTCCGCAATATAAGGCTCTTTTATAAAGGATTCATAAATTTCTTTGCTTACTTGATCAGGAACATAAAAGACTCGGTGCTTACAACCTGTTTTTTCGGCCATCGTTGCACAAATTGTGTTGGCTTGATTTTTCACAACCTCTCCAACTCCACCTCGTGCGGGTACAAACAGCAACTCTTTGTCTGCTAAATCTGATGTTAGCATTTCAGCCACGGATGCCATGGTCGTTCCACCAGTCACAGCTATAATATTTTTACCGTTAAGCAGGTCTTTCATACAGTTAGCTGTTGCTCGGCCAAGCTCACCTTTCACCCAAGGCGATTCATCACTATCACCTGAAACAATGATGGCTTTCTTAATATTAAGTTGGTGCTTTAGTGACCGTTCCATATCAGCAATCCCTGATATTTTCCTCATTACATTTTCAAGCTTTTTTAATAGCTGTGTTCCTTCAGATGTTAAACTCATTCCTACACTTGAAATATCAATTAAATCTTGGTCTTTTAGAAATTCAACTTCACTGCGCAGTACTCGTTCTGTTAGACTAAGACTTCCCGCTAAGCTTCTTCTGCCAACTGGTTGCATCAAGCGTATGTATTGCAGAATCGTAAAGCGTTTTTGCATAACTTGTAAGAGGTCAGGTAATAATCTTTTTTGTAATTCAATCATCGAGTCCATGGTAATGTTCTCCTTATCTGGACATTTTATGTCCCGTATAGACATATTGTGTCCCACTCGGTTAAAAAAAAATCACTCCTAAACCCAAACTTATTCTAACAGGAGTGAAAATAAAAAACAACACATTAATTTGATATTTTTTTTTGCAAACGTTTACGTATGACAAATTTGTCAATACGTCCATATTGAACTTCCTCACCATCAATTAAGACAACCGGAATCATAATTCCATAAAGCTCTGTTAACTGATCATCTGAGTCGATATCGACTTCTTGGAGCGTAAAAGGAAACTCTGCTTGCAGTTCCATTATCATGTCTTTTGCGATTTCACACAAATGGCATTTTTTTCTCGTATAAAATGTTACAACAGTTGCCGGCTCCACTATTTTCGTCCTCCTAAACACTTTTACCATTTACATACAGTTATACACCACTTCAAAAAGACTAGCAATCAATCATACCTTTTTCGTTTTGAGGAGGATGGAATTCCTAGCTGCTCACGATACTTTGCGACCGTTCTTCGTGAAACAATGATGCCTTGTTTCTCTTTTAATAGTTGAACCATTTCTAAATCCGATAAAGGTTTTTGCTTATTTTCCTCTTTAAAGAATTTCTCCATTGCTTCTTTTACCTTACTGGAGGACATGGATTCATCGGAGACTGACTCAATCCCATTGGTAAAGAAAGATTTCAATTCAACCGTTCCAAATGGAGTTTGAACATATTTTTCCCTGACTGCCCTGCTCACAGTTGATTCATGGATACCTATTTCCTCTGAAATTTCCTTCATCGTCATTGGTTTAAGATAACTCGGACCTTTTTCAAAATAAGCGATTTGTTTCTCCACAATTTTACTTGTTACATTTAGAATGGTCTTTTGACGTTGCTCTAAGCTCCTGACGATCCAGTGAAAATCCTGTTGTTTATCATGAATAAACTCCTTTACCGTTTTATCATGATAAGAAGATATATTCGAGATATATTCTTTATTCAATTCGATTTTTGGAATAATGCTATCAAATAATTGAACGATAAACTGTTCACCTTCCTGAACAACCATTACATCAGGAACGACATACGCTGCTCTCTCGAAATGAAACGCAGCCCCTGGCTTTGGATTTAAGGTTAAAATAAAATCAAATACGTGTTGAATCTCTTTAACATCGATCTCCAATACCCTTGCAAGCGCTTTCCATTTTTTCTCCGCAAACATCGTAAAATGCTCAGAAACGATCGTTTGTGCCAGTTCATTTTCACTTCCAAGTCGTTGGATTTGAATGAGAAGACACTCCCTAAGATTTCGAGCGCCAATACCGGCAGGATCGAACTTTTGTAAAATCAATAAATACATCTCAGCTTCTGAAAATGGAATTCTAAATTGATTCGCTATTTCCTGCAGGTCTCCAGGTAAAATATCCATTGTCATCGAGATGAAATATGTAGTGATTTAACAGCTGCTTTTGTTTTGGACTTATTGATAAATCTTGAATTTGAGGGGTCAAATGGTCTGCTAGCGTAAACCGTTGATCACTTAATTGCTCAATCCATGCCTTATCATTTGAATTTTTGCCATTCCCCTTTTTTTTCGGACGAACGACATCTCTTTGGCTTTTTTTAATTTGAAGTAGTGGATTCTCAAGTGCTTTATTTTCTAAAAAATCAACAAGCTCTACAGATGAATATTGTAATAACGCAATCGCTTGAGAAAGCTCCTGTGTCATTGTTAGTTTCATTGTTTGCTGCTGCGATAACCCTGGTCTTAACTCCATCTACCTCTCCTCCTTTGATGTTTTCAGAAAATTTATGATTTATATCTATCATATATAAAATTTTAGTAAATGTTGAGTGTTAATTTAAAACCCTAATCATAAGTTCTTGTATAAGCAGAAAAAACTTGCCAACAGGCGTATCATACCATATAATATTAAAACGTACCGTAATTTTCTATATGCCCTCGTGGTGCAACGGATAGCACGTAAGATTCCGGTTCTTAAAATGGGGGTTCGATTCCCTCCGAGGGCGTACCAAAAACCTCTTGCCTTTTAGGTAAGAGGTTTTTTCTTTGTAGAAAAAGGCATGGATAAGAAAAGATAGTATATTGTTTAGTGCGTTGGTTGGATCGGAAATGAGTGAGACTCCCTTGAGGAAAGAGAGTGCATGCAGTGGAAATCAACACAATCTTGTTTAAAAACATTTGAATGCGGTTAAGCTGAAATGCATAGTCATTTTGGTCCGTCATAAATACAAATCGGCTAAATAGGTCAATCACAGAGTTGTCGAACAAATCCTTTAGAATCCTGAGGCGATTCGTTTGACCTTAATTGACCATCAGTGTATGATAACAATACATAAGAATTTTTAACACCTTAAAGACTTAGAAAAATGTGGGACTATTCCCATGAGTGATTAAGATCAAAGGAGGAACAGAAAAATGAATTTGATTCCTACAGTAATTGAACAAACAAACCGCGGCGAGCGCGCATACGACATTTATTCTCGCCTATTAAAAGGCCGGATTATCATGCTTGGTAGCGCCATTGATGATAATGTAGCCAATTCAATTGTTGCCCAATTGCTATTTCTAGAAGCCGAAAATCCTGAAAAAGATATATCTATTTACATTAACAGCCCTGGTGGTAGTATCACTGCCAGGAATGGCAATCTATGACACTATGCAATTTATTAAGCCAGATGTTCAAACAATCTGTATCGGTATGGCTGCTTCCATGGGAGCATTCTTACTTGCAGCAGGAACGAAAGGCAAACGATATGCTTTACCAAATGCGGAAGTAATGATTCACCAACCACTTGGTGGAGCACAAGGGCAAGCAACTGAAATTGAAATCGCTGCAAAGCGTATTCTTTTCCTACGCGATAAACTAAACGGAATTTTAGCTGAACGTACTGGTCAGCCATTGGAAGTAATTGAGCGTGACACAGAGCGCGATAACTTTATGACAGCTGATCGAGCTAAAGAATACGGCTTAGTTGATCACATTATCGAACGCAGTACTGCTGTTGATAAAAAATAATAATCATGGCGAAAGCTTTAAAAAAGCTTTCCTACATAAAAAAAACTCGCGCTCAACTTTGGAGCGCGAGTTTTTTTATGCTTCATCACAAATGTACTTGCACAGGGCTTCAATTGCTTCTGTTTCATCACTACCATTAGCCATTAACGAGACTTCTGATCCCGAGCTAATCGCCAAACTCATTAAACCCATAATGCTTTTAGCATTTACCTTTTTCCCACCCTTTTCCAGGAAAATATCTGATGAAAGCCGGTTGGCTTCTTGGACGAATAGTGCAGCAGGACGTGCTTGTAAACCTGTTTTCAGTTTGACCTTTACTTGTTTTTCTAACATGCCATTTCTCCCCTTTTGTTTTCTCTATTTTGTTACCGGACTTCCTGCCCTTAGTTTGTCGGCAATTTCATCAATTTTTCTAAGTCGATGATTAATTCCAGATTTACTAATGGCACCACCCGAAACCATTTCTCCTAATTCTTTTAACGTGACATCTTGATAATTAACGCGAAGTTCCGCAATTTCTCGTAGCTTTCCAGGTAAAATCTGCAACCCAACTGATTGCTCAATATATCGAATGTTTTCAACCTGTCTTAATGCAGCCCCAATCGTTTTATTAAGGTTGGCTGTTTCACAGTTTACCAAACGGTTCACAGAGTTTCTCATATCTCGGACAATGCGAATATCTTCAAATCTTAATAACGCGTTATGCGCTCCAATGATATTTAGCAATTCGGTTATTTTCTCTGCTTCCTTTAGGTAGGTAATGTACCCTTTTTCCGCTCCAACGTTTTGCTGTTAAGCGAAAATGTGTTCATCAATTCACACAAAGAGTCATTATGTTCTTTATACATGGAGGAGATTTCCAAATGATAGGAGGAGGTTTCTGGATTATTCACAGAACCTCCTGCAAGGAAGGCACCACGCAAATAAGAACGCTTACAACATTTCTTTTTAATCAATTCTTCGGAGATATTATGAACGAAGGTAAAACCATCGCCTAAAATCTTTAAATCCTCAAGGATTGGTTTTGCCTGATCTGAAAGCCGAACAATATAGACATTGTTCTTTTTTAAGCGCATTTTCTTTCGAACAAGCAATTCAACCTGCACCTCGTAGTTCTTCTTGATTAAGGTATAAATCCTTCTAGCAATTGCAGCATTCTCAGTTTGAATATCTACAATAAGTTTACGATTTGAGAACGACAGGGAGCCATTCATGCGAATTAAAGCGGAGAGTTCGGATTTACTACAGCATGCTTTTACTTCGATATTCGTAAGTTCTTTTTTTGTTTCTGAAGCGAAAGACACCTTAAATCACCTCCATCCGCGACCAGTATCTTAAAGTATTACGCTTGATACCCCTATTTTGTTTCATGTTCTAGTAAAGAAAATAATATTTCTGCCACTTTGTTCGTATCATGGCGGATCGCACCTGCTTGAAGACAAATAAATTCATCCTCAAGCAATTCAACACCCAATTCTAACAGATTTGGTACATCGAAATAAACAGGTTCAGCATATTCCTTTTGATACCGCTCCTGTATCTCCTTAGGTATCGGTTTATTATTAACGAGAATCGTATCGATAAACCTGCAATTCATATGATCGTAAATCGCTTTTACGTGATCACTTGCTGTATAGTCCAATGTCTCGCCAGCTTGTGTCATCAAATTACAGATATAAACCTTTTTTGCCTGTGTGGCACAAACTGCTTTCCCTAGCTCCGGAACTAGCAGATTCGGCAGAATACTTGTGTAAAGGCTTCCCGGACCTATTATGAGTAAATCTGCTTGGTAAATAGCCGCTACTGATTCAGGAAGGGCCTTGATTCTTTTTGGAGTTAAAAATACTTTTTTAATTTTTTTGCCCGAAAAGGGGATTTTTGATTCACCGGATACAATCGTACCATCTTCTAGTTCAGCGTGCAAAACAACACCATGATTAGCTGCAGGTAATACCTTACCGTGAACATTTAAGACTTTGGACATTTCTTGAATAGCATGAACAAAATTCCCTGTTATAGATGTCATTGCAGCGAGGATTAAATTCCCTAAGGAGTGACCTGAAAGCTCATTTTTAGTCTTAAATCGGTGTTGAAACATTTCTTCAATCAGTGGTTCAACATCTGACAACGCAGCTAAAACATTGCGAACATCCCCTGGTGGCGGGATATGTAGGTCGTCACGCAATCTCCCAGAGCTCCCACCGTCATCGGCAACCGTTACAATAGCTGTGATATCAACAGGATATTGTTTCAACCCCCGCAGTAGAACAGGTAACCCTGTTCCACCGCCTATGATGACAATTCTAGGTTGTCGACTTGTAGTCATGTTATTTTTTCCTTCCTTTTATCAATGTCGCGGTGACTAATACGGGTTTGATAATCCCCTTCAAAAAAATGTCCAATATGTTCAGCTAAAGCAACAGAGCGATGCTGACCTCCAGTGCAGCCGATAGCAATCACCAGTTGGGCTTTTCCTTCTCGCTTATAGTGCGGGAGCATAAAAGCAAGCAGTTCAGTTACTTTCTCTAAAAATTTATGGGTTTCGTTCCATTTTAAAACATAGCTTGAAACATCATCATCAAGACCTGTTTTTGGACGCATTGCTTCAATATAGTGAGGATTTGGGAGAAAACGGACATCAAAAACAAGGTCTGCATCAATCGGGATTCCATGCTTAAAACCGAAAGACATAACATTAACAGTAAAAATCGTCTGCTTGTTGACTGAAAATTCGGTTAAGATTTTCTCACGAAGATCCTTCGGTTTCATTAGCGATGTATTATAAATTAATTGGGCTCTGCCTTTTAATTCCTCTAATAATTCACGTTCGAGCTTTATCCCTTCTAAAGGAAGACCTGATGGTGCCAATGGATGAAACCGTCGCGTCTCCTTGTATCGGCGAACAAGAGTGGAATCATCGGCATCAAGGAACAAAATTTGTGGAGTTACCCAAGAGGTTTCACTTAGCTCATCTAATGCCTTAAAAAGGGAATCAAAAAATTCTCTACCTCTTAAGTCCATTACTAACGCTACTTTATTCATTTTGTTTTCTGACTCCTTCATCAGCTCTAAAAACTTGGGTAACAAAGTAGGCGGTAGGTTATCGACACAGAAAAAACCTATATCTTCGAAGCTTTGAATGGCTACTGTTTTTCCTGCTCCTGACATGCCTGTGATGATGACCATTTGGGTTTCATTCGTTGCACCTGTACTCATTTGCTTCCCTCCATTACTCGTTTAGCTCGGATCCAGTCGATATGCCATTAACTTAAAATCCGGTGTGTATGTAAATGTCCCATATATGATTCCTTTTCCATGAATCATATATTCGATGATATGGTGGTCTCCTTCAGCCATTGGCAGGTTGTTAATTTGATCCAAATCATGCCAGGCAATTTTCCCTTCATCTGATTCGTGGAGTGTAGGGCCTTCTGCGTCGGTAGCAACAAAGGTAAACATCATCCATTCTGAAAGAACTTTATCACCATCAACCATGATAAATGTAAAAATCCCCTTAATATTGGGGTTTTTCAAATAAATCCCAGTTTCTTCTCGAAATTCTCGGATGCAAGAGTCCTTTACCGATTCACCGCGCTCCATTTTTCCACCAGGTGCCACCCACCAGCCACGACGAGGTTTTTGCAAAAGAAGGATTTTATTTTCCTTTATTAATACACAATTTGTGACCCTTTGCATTTCTTAACACCTCAATCTTTTTTGAAAAGCGCATGTACTGCGACAAATGCTACTGAGTCCTTTGAACAAGATACTCAAGTTATATATGCTTTATTCTTTTTATTATACTATTATTGGGTTTCTCTAACAATGAAAGTAGTTCGATAATTGTTACCGTTCCGCATAGGGTTGAAATAAAGAAAACTCGCCGATTGGCAAGCCTGTAAAGGCGAAGACAGAGGCGTAGTTGCGCTTATACTTTATTCCTAAAATTTTCACCTACGTCGAATAAGCAACTCCGCTGAAAATTTATACTTTTTTAAAGTGCAAAAAAATTGGCACAGGTTTCCCTGTGCCGTAAATAATATAATTAATAAAGGGGGTCAATTACTTATTCTTATTGTAATTTATATTTGTTTCAGCACTGTTACAATTGAATTAAATAAAAGTTAAAGAAAGAAACCGCACCGTTTATATGGCGCGGTTTCAATATTATGCTTTTGCTTTTAATGTTTCTTGTAATTCCTCGACATAATGTTGAACGGCTTGAGCAGCGATACTTCCATCACCAGTTGCTGTAACAATTTGACGTAAAGTTTTTTCACGAATATCCCCAGCAGCAAAAATACCAGGTACCTTCGTTTCCATTTGGTCATTTGTTTCAATATAGCCATTTTCATTGGTAATTCCAAGACTTTCGAATGGCTTAGAAAGAGGTACCATTCCAACATAGATGAACACGCCATCAGCTGGTAGCTCTTGTTCTTCACCAGTTTTTGTTGAAACTAATGTGATGCTTCCAACCTTGCCATTTTTTTCATTAATTTGCTTGACTGTATGACTCCAAATAAAGTTAACCTTTTCGTTATCAAAGGCACGTTTCTGTAAAATGGCTTGTGCACGAAGCTCATCACGACGATGAACAATATTCACTTTTGAAGCAAAGCGAGTTAAGTACACACCCTCTTCAACAGCTGAATCGCCTCCACCTATTACAAAAAGCTCTTTGTTTTTGAAGAATGCACCATCACAAACGGCACAATACGATACACCGCGACCGCCTAATTCTTTTTCACCTGGAGCGCCTAGCTTTTTATACTCTGCACCAGTTGAAATAATGACAGCACGTGCTTTGTATTCTTTCGAACTAGCGACGACCGTTTTGTATTCAACGCCATCCTTGATTTCTTTAATATCACCGTATGCATATTCTGCACCAAATTTTTTGGCATGTTCAAACATTTTTGTGGAAAGCTCCAGGGCCTAAAATGGATTCAAATCCAGGATAATTTTCAACATCCTCCGTATTTGCCATTTGACCACCTGGGATTCCGCGCTCGATCATAAGCGTTGACATGCTTGCTCGTGATGTATATACAGCAGCTGTCATCCCAGCTGGGCCTGCACCTGCAATAATGACGTCATAAATTTTTTCCTCAGACACCTGCACAAACCTCCTTCATTTCCCTTATCAATGTATTGACACAATAATTAGTATCTACACTTATCCTATAAAAACATCAAATTAGAGTCCAAAAATCTGCTCACAGAAAAGCGGAAGCGGCTTGGTCAGCCCCGACAAGCATAAGACGAGCTGGCCGAAAGGTCGTTCTTTGACCTTTTGGACTGATTGGCTTATGACCTCGAGGGGCTAGCCGCTGCAGCTGGACAAATAGAAAAGCGGAAGCGGCTTGGTCAGCCTATACCAGTAAGTTCTTCACGGATTTCACATACTTTTGAAGCGTTGCTGGCGATAGATTATATTTGCTTGCTAAACTTGCTTGGGTAATTTTTTCATTGCGCAGATGGAGCCAAACATATTCAACAGCTGCAGCCCACGCTTGTTTATTTTTTAACGACAACTCTTCATTTAAGATTTTCACATAAACTGTAAACCACATTAGGTACAAACCAGATTCCACAGAACCAATTGGTTGATGATACTGGTATAAAAGTTCTGCTGTCTCATGAGCAGAAAAGTGCTTTGCATAATCAGCATCATCTTCTTTAATGCAGGACAGGTACTCTCTTTCAAGGCTTGAGAAATTTTTATTATTTTTACGAAGAACCTTTGATAATATCTCATCTTTTTGATTCGATACAGATGTTAAGAAAATGGCAAAAAGCCTTTCCTCGACAAATTGACTATCGAACTTCTTCATAATAGAAGGAACATGCTCTTCAAAACCGCTATATTTCTCCTTGTCCTCACTCCACGGCTCAAAGCCTTCCTTTTCAGGATTGTGCTCGAGCACCTGCTTCCAAACGCTTTGGGCTAAACTTTCATGACCAGTAAAGTAAGCCGCATAGGCTAACCAATAAAAAAAGGCGCCCTCCCCTTCATACCCATGCTTATGCAGCTTCCGTAACCACGTATAGGCTAGCTCATACTCCTTAATCAAGGCAAAGGTGGTCCCTAATTTATACTGATGGTCAATCGATAGCGGCTTGATTTTTTCAAGCACGGACTTAAGCTGATTTACTTCCTGCCGATCTTGCTGGTAGTATGCAAATACTAACCGATTACACATAGCATGCAAATTACCCGGGTTCTTTTGCAACACATCATTAAGAATCTCGAATGCTTGCTCTACTTCACCTAGATAAAAATAAGCAAGGGCTAGGTTGTTGTAGGCAGACCAATATTCAGGATAATTTTCAATAATCGATGTTAATACCTCAATTGCCTTTGGAAAATGGCCTGATTCAAGCAGGTTTCTTGCTTGCTCTTGTTGAACAATTAAATCATCATGCTCATAAAAATCGTCATCTTCTAATTCTTCTGCCTCGAGTGTGAGCAGTTGAAGTAAATCCTCCGTATCCTCCACAAACTCACCGTAAGGCTCAAGCTGCATATACAGCTTCGCATGGTGATGGGCATCTTTAAACAATCCAAGATGAGCGTAGTTATTCGCTAAGAAATAATGACACTCATACAACTCTTCATCCAATTCATCTAATACTGAATGGAGAAGGCGATTAGATTGCTGATATTCACCCATTTCTGTATACAAAACAGCAAGCTGACAGGTAATCATCGGTTCACCTGGCTCTAACTGAAGCGCACGAAGGAAGTATTTTTTTGCTTTATGAAAATCCCGACGATTATAAGCTTTTACACCTTTTGTAAAATAGTACTCTGCCGTTGGGACGAATGATAGAATTTTTGCTTTTTGCTTTGTCGCTTTAGAGTCTTTACTCATGAAAGCCTCCTAAAATATTGATTTTTAACTTATGTAGTATATCATACGAACGAGGTAATAGAGAAGTGGAAGTAGGTAGAAAGAAATCGACAGAGGTGAGTAGCATCGTTTGTCTAGGTACGATACTTTGACGCATGTTCAGAGAGTCAATTTATTTATCCGCCATTTTTGGGTATTTATCCGCCTAATTATCTGTTTATCCGTCTAATTTCCCCGTTATCCGCCTCTTTTAAGGATTTATCCGCCTAAATAAGCAGTTTATCCGCTTTCGCCATATTTTATGACACGAAAAAGCCGGCAGCCTCGATTTACATCAAGGTGCCGACCCACACACAAAGTAAACCTATTTATGACGTGTTTCAAGCACGTTCAAGATTTCTGCAAATGGTAGCTTTTGCTCCCTTAGTAGTACTAACAGGTGGTAGAGTAAATCGGATGCTTCCCATTTAAGCTCCTCGTGGCTTCGATTTTTAGCAGCGATGATGACCTCTGCTGCTTCCTCTCCGACCTTTTTAAGAATCTTATCGACGCCTTTTTCGAATAAATAAGTCGTATAGGCACCTTCTGGGCGATTTTCTTCACGATCTTTAATGACTTTTTCTAACGTCAATAGGATTTGATAATCGGTTAGACTTGGAACAACAGCATCACTTGTATATAGACTTTCAACAAAACAGCTATCCGTACCATTGTGACACGCTGGACCTGCTGGTTCTACTAAGACTAATAACGCATCCTTGTCACAGTCAAACTTTATTTCATGGATTTTCTGCGTATTGCCGCTCGTTGCTCCCTTATGCCAAAGCTCTTGACGTGAGCGACTGTAAAACCACGTTTCACCAGTTTCTAGTGATTTTTCTAAAGACTCCTTATTCATATAAGCAAGCGTGAGGACTTCCTTTGTCGCGATATCTTGAACGATGGCGGCAACTAGCCCCTTCTCATCAAACTTGATTTCTTCTATATTCATCGCACAACCACTCCTCTTTCCCTTAAAAACCCTTTAACCTCAGTGACGGAGGTTTCTTTATAGTGAAAAATCGACGCCGCTAACGCAGCATCCGCTTTTCCTTTTACAAATGCATCCACAAAGTGCTCGGCATTTCCAGCACCACCAGAGGCGATCACTGGGACGTGTACCGCTTCACTAACAGCTTTGGTTAAAGCGAGGTCAAATCCCGCTTTCTCACCATCACAATCCATACTTGTTAACAGAATTTCACCAGCACCACGGCTAACCGCTTCCTTTGCCCATTGTATTACTTCCCACTCAGTCGCATTACGACCACCATGTGTGAAAACGCGCCATGAGCCAAGCTCTGCATCGTATTTGGCATCAATCGCCACCACAATACATTGCGAGCCGAAAAAGCTCGCTCCTTCATTAATAATTTCAGGGTTCAATAGTGCTGCGGTATTTAGTGAAACCTTATCTGCTCCAGCTCGTAAAATCCGCTTCATGTCTTCTAATGAATTGATTCCACCGCCAACGGTGAACGGAATCGCAAGCTCAGAAGCAACCGATTTTACCACTTCAGTCATCGTTTTTCGACCTTCATGGGAGGCTGAAATGTCTAGGAAAACAAGCTCGTCAGCCCCTTGTTCATCATAAAATCGAGCTAAGTCAACTGGATCACCCGCATCACGTAGCTGCACAAATTGAATTCCTTTTACAACCCGTCCATCTTTTACATCCAGACACGGAATAATTCTTTTCGTTAGCATTTATGCTCTCACCTCTTCTAAAGCTTGTCGAACGGAAAAGCGTCCTTCATACAGAGCCTTGCCGACGATCGCCCCAGACACTCCTTTTTCAACTAATGCCTTTAGTGTCGTTAAATCTGCTAATGAACTAACACCACCAGATGCAATGACGCTTTTCTTCGTTTCAACAGCCATTTCTGTCACTGCATTAACATTTGGACCTGAAAGCATGCCATCTGTCGCAATATCGGTAAAAATAAAGGTCTCTGCTCCTGCATCTGCAAAGCGTTTTCCAAGCTCAACCGCCTTTAGCTCTGAGGTATTCAACCAGCCGTGTGTTGCAACATAACCATTTTTCGCATCAATTCCAACAGCAATATGGGCCCCATACTTGCGAATCATTTCAATCGCAAACTCAGGATTTGATACAGCGATGCTTCCGATAATGACACGCTCAACACCGCGCTCCAAATAGTGAGCAATGTCAGCTTCTGTTCGGATACCACCGCCGATTTGCACCTTTGCATTTAGGTTTTGCGCGGCCTCAATCACGAACGTATCATTGACACGCTTGCCATCTTTTGCTCCATCAAGGTCAACCATATGAATCCATGAAGCCCCTGCTTCGGCAAACTGTTTTGCCATTTCAAACGGTGAATCACCGTAGATCGTTTCCTTACCATAGTCACCTTGAAGGAGGCGCACGCATTTTCCGCCTCGCATATCAATCGCTGGGTAAATTGTAAAGCTCATCAGACCTGACTCCTTTCAACTGCTAACTCGGTAAAGTTTCGCAAAAGCTCCATTCCGAGCTTGCTGCTTTTTCCAGGATGGAACTGCATGCCGTATACATTTTCGCGCCCGACCACAGCTGGAACCTTAACATCATATTCAGCCTCAGCGATAACCACATCTTGCTCGTCTGTGTCAACATGATAAGAGTGGACAAAGTAAACATAGTCCTCGGCAATATCCTTTAAAATTGGAGAAGGATGCAGATATGTAAGCTTGTTCCAGCCCATATGAGGGACTTTATAGGACAAACCACCCTTTGTGTGACCAGTAAAACGCACGACTTTACCAGGTAATATGCCAAGTCCAGTCGTTAAACCACCTTCTTCACTTTCTTCAAATAGGAGCTGCATACCTAAGCAAATTCCAAGTAATGGTTTTCCGCTTGTGACATATGCGCGAATCATATCCGAGAGGCCTGTTTCGTTTAAGCGTTGGATTGCATCTCGAAATGCACCAACACCTGGTAAAAGCAGGGCATCTGCTGCCAACAGCTCTTCTTTATTTTCAGAAATAAAGTAGGGAACATTTAGGCGTTCAAGTGCCTTACTGACACTGAACAAATTGCCCATCCCGTAATCTATGATTCCGATCATCTACAACATTCCTTTCGTTGATGGAAGAACCCCTTTAAGCCTTGGGTCAACGGTTGTTGCTTCATCTAGTGCTCGGGCCAGGGCTTTAAAAATTGCTTCTATTATATGGTGTGTATTGTGTCCATAGTGCACAATGACGTGTAGATTCATGCGCGCTTCAAGTGCCAGTTTCCAAAGGAATTCGTGTACAAGCTCGGTATCAAAGGTTCCCACCTTTTGGCTTGGTAGTTGTGCACGCATTTCGAGATGCGGGCGATTACTTAAATCAACCACAACTTGTGCTAATGTTTCATCCATTGGAACAAAGGCATTGCCGTAACGTTTGATTCCTATTTTATCACCTAGGGCTTCACGAAGAGCTTGTCCTAGACAAATCCCGATATCCTCTGAGGTATGGTGGTCGTCGATCTCAATGTCGCCTTTTGCGTCTACAGAAAGGTCAAATCGACCGTGCTTCAGTAAACAGGTCAAGCATATGGTTAAGAAACGGTACGCTTGTTTCAATATCTGACTGACCTTCCCCATCAATAGACAATTGCAATTTGATATCTGTTTCATTTGTTTTCCGAACTACTCTTGCCGTTCTTTCCATTATTTTGACCCTCCACTTTTTTTATTGATACGGGAAGCCGCCCCGCTATTATTTATTCAATCTCACTTCGATTGCTCTGGCGTGTGCTTCTAGTCCCTCAATCCGTGCAAATTCAGCAATTTTCGCCGCGTTGGCATGGAAGGCTGCTTTACTGTAAACTATCACGCTTGATTTCTTTTGAAAATCTTCAACGTTCAATGGACTTGAGAACCGTGCTGTTCCGTTCGTTGGAAGCACATGGTTTGGTCCTGCAAAATAATCACCCACAGGCTCAGAACTATAACGGCCAATAAAAATTGCTCCAGCATGGCGAATTTGCCCCAATAGCTCCATTGCATTAGCCGTGATAATCTCTAAGTGCTCAGGCGCTAACTTGTTAATCGTCTCAACAGCTTCGGCCATTGTCTCCGTCACATAAATCGTACCATAATGATCGATTGAAGCCTGGGCAATTTCCAGGCGCGGCAATACAGCCAACTGCTTTTCAACCTCAGCAGAAACAGCTTGAGCTAATTGCTTTGACGGTGTTACGAGAACACTGCAGGCACGTGGATCGTGCTCTGCTTGCGAAAGAAGATCCGCCGCAATTTCATCGGCATAGGCCGAATCGTCAGCTAATACGGCAATCTCACTTGGACCAGCAATCATATCAATATCGACATCACCAAAGACCTCGCGTTTTGCTAAAGCTACATAGATATTTCCAGGACCCGTAATTTTATCAACAGGTTTAATCGTTTCCGTTCCATATGCAAGAGCAGCGATTGCTTGGGCTCCGCCAACCTTGTAGATTTCCTTTGCACCAGCTACTTGTGCAGCAACAAGAACAGCAGCGGGAATCGTTCCGTTTTTTCCAGGCGGAGAAACAACAACGATCCGCTCCACTCCAGCTGTCTCAGCCGGAATAACATTCATCAATACGGAAGAAGGATATGCTGCCGTTCCCCGGAACATATAGTCCGACTGAATCTAACGGCGTTATTTTTTGACCAAGGATTGTGCCATTCTCTTCTGTCGTCATCCATGAAGGACGAAGTTGTTTTTCGTGGAAAGCACGGATATTAGCAGCTGCCTCCTGAATGATGGCCAACTGATTGTCACTCACTTCCGAATACGCTGCGTGAATCTCTTCCTCGCTTACTAAAAGATTAGAAAGTGTAATCCCATCGAACTTTTCAGTGTATTGCTTTAAGGCATAATCACCATTAATTCGAACATCATTAATGATCGCTTTGACGGCAGTACGTTGTTCATCCGTTCCAGCCTCGACCGATCTTTTTATTGAAATCTCATCACTTACCTGCAAAATTTTCACGAAAATTCATCCTTTCTTAAGCTTCAATCACTTCACTTAAGCGCTCCACTAATTCGCGAATTCGTTCATCCTTAATTTGATAGCTAACAGGATTAACGATTAACCTTGACGTAATACTTACGATTTGCTCATATTCAACTAACCCATTTTCGACTAGGGTACGGCAGGTAGAGACGATATCAACAATTCGGTCGGCTAAGCCAATAATAGGCGCTAATTCAATCGAACCGTTCAGCTTGATCACTTCTACTTGTTCACCTTGTTGGCGGAAGTAAGCTGCCGCAACATTCGGATATTTTGTGGCAATTTTCGGCGCAACATTGTTCATCTCCGTGTCTGGCAATCCGGCAACCGCAAGATAGCATTTACTAATCTGTAAATCTAACAATTCATATACATCGCGTTCCTCTTCAAGCATAACATCTTTACCTGCAATCCCTAAATCGGCAACACCATGCTCAACATAGGTTGGAACATCCATCGGTTTAGCCAAAATAAAGCGGAAATTTTCCTCCGGAACATCAATAATGAGCTTGCGAGAATCCTCAAATTCTGGTGGAAGCTGGAAGCCCGCCTTTCTGAGTAAGTCAGATGCTTCTTCAAAAATTCTTCCCTTTGGCATGGCGATTGTTAACATCGTACTCATTGGACAGACCCCCTTTCTTGTTTTCCAAGCAGAAATACTGTATCTGCAAATTTATTAGTTAAAGAATCTACATTTTTCACACCACTAATGTCTTGTAATACAACCTGTTCTCCTAGCGCTCGTTTTTGGGTAGCTAATTGAAAAGCTTCCTTGCGTCTTTCTTCACTAAAGAGGATACAAACAATTGGATCCGGCTTCTCAAGTTGACCAAGCGCTTCAAGCAGACGATCAACACGAACGGCAAAGCCTGTTGCACCTGTTTTCTTCCCGAATTTTTCTAAAAGCTTATCGTAACGTCCGCCACTTCCAAGTGGGAAGCCGACTTTGCCCGCATATAATTCAAATAAAATACCTGTGTAATAGCTCATGTGGTTGATTAAGGTTAAGTCAAATTTTACATACGATTCAACACCATAGTCAGTAACAATGTCCCATAATTGGCGAAGCTGCTCAATTGCTTTTCGACCTGCTTCGTTTTCTATTAGGCCGTATGCTTTTTCAATAATCTCTGAACCACCACGGAGCTGCAATAAATCATACAAGCGTTGCTTATCAATAGAAGAAAGTGGTAATGCCTTTACATGCTCGCTGTAGCCTACATAATTTTTTTCATATAAAAATTTCGTTAACGTTTTGGCTCTTTCTTCTGTGCCTAGTATTTGTAGAAATAGCTCTTGCACAAATCCAATATGGCCAACAGAAATTCTGAAATCCTTTAACCCAGCGGCCTTAATTGACGATACCATTAGGGAGATGACCTCTGCATCAGCACTCAACGTTTCATCAGCAATTAATTCAACACCGATTTGTTCAAACTCAGCCGGTCTGCCACCTTCACGCTGCTGTGCGCGGAAAAGGTTTGCTGAACTGGCAAGGCGAAGCGGCAGCTCGTTTAATAGTTTCGAGACGGCAACACGAGCAATTGGCGCAGTCATATCCGGACGTAGCACTAAGGTATGTCCCTGTTGATCCAATAATTTAAACAATGTTTGGTCCAATATCGCTGAGGCTTGACCGACCGTTTCAAAATATTCAAGTGTCGGTGTTTCAATAAATTGATAGCCCCAACCCTTCATTTCTTCTTCTAATTTCCTTTTTACGCGTTGTTTTGTTTCATATAATTCTGGTAACGTATCTCTCATTCCTAGCGGCTTTTCAAACATAAATAGACTCATAAGCTCACCCTTTATATCGACATTAATGAATCTTTCGATTCGCAAATTTCAGACATCCTTTAGTTCGCTAATGTATTAGCACAATGAAGTTATTAGTAGTTTACTCTTCAAAATGCTTCTCGTCAAGGACAAATTCTTTAACACACTACCGTACTGGGGGACTGTCCCCCAGTTGTTTACCGCGGTGATGTGCTGGGGGACTGTTCCCTTATTATGCGCATCGGGTTTCCGCCGACAAAAGCTCCCGCTGGGACATCTTTGTGGACGAGTGTGCCAGCTGCGACGATTGCTCCGTCACCAATCGTAATACCAGGTAAAATAGTCGAATTGGCCCCGACCATCACTTCATTGCCGATGATAACAGGACCAAGCCGATATTCTTTAATTAAATATTCGTGAGCTAGAAGGGTTGTGTTGTAGCCAATGATCGAATTGCTTCCAACCGTAATCATTTCCGGAAACATAACATCCGGAACAACCATGAGCGCAAACGAGGTTTTCTCGCCTACCTTCATGCGCAGAAATGTCCGGTAAAGCCAATTTTTTACACTCATAAATGGTGTATAACGGGCCATTTGGATAATAACGAAGTTTTTCGCTACCTTCCAAAATGAAACCGTTTTGTACACCTGCCATAAAGAGTTTGCTCCCTCAACAGGATATCGCTTCGTATTTCGCATCAGGCTTATACCCCAAGAATCGGCAGAAGGTCGCGCATATTCTCCAACATGTAATCAGGCTTATACGATTCTAATGTTTCTCTTCCCTTTAACGACCAAGCTACTCCAGCAGTTTTCGTACCAGCGTTTTGACCACCTAAAATATCATGATAGTTATCGCCAATCATAATCGCCTCTTCTGGTTTTGCGTCTAACTGCTTAAGTGCCAATAATATTGGTTCTGGATCTGGCTTTATTTTTTTCACATGATCAATTGCCACGACCACCTCAAAAAATGGTGCCAGTCTTGAGAGCTCTAATCCCATTTTTACGACGTTTAACATTTTTGTTGTCACAATCCCAAGCTTATAACCCTTTTCCTTCAGGATCTTTACTGTTTCATATACACCCTCAAATTCCTTTACCAGCAAATCATGATTTGCCAAATTAAACGTACGATACGTTTGAATCATTTCTTCCTCTTTTTCAGGATTCATTGCGCCAAATACTTCCTTTAAGGAAGGTCCCATAAATGGGAGGACATCCTCTCGCTTATATTGATTTGGAAAATATTGTTCAAGTGTATGTAAATAAGAAGAAATTATTAAGTCATTTGTATCGATTAATGTTCCATCTAAGTCGAATAAAACTGTGTTAATGCTATTGTTCATAAACCACTGCTTCCTTTCTGTTTGCAAGTTCTGGAGGTTTCCAAAATGATGACACAAAAACCGTTAACAATTAGGGGGGCAGGAAAAAATAATTCGCTCAAAATCCTCATTCCTTCAGAAAGCAACGAGCATTTCCCCACCCCCAACGATTAATTTTCTTTCTCTAAATAATGCACTTTAGCTAAGCCACTTTTTTTGCGGTATACGAAAAGAACAACAGCTAGAGCAATTAAACCAATCGAAATCATTTGAGCCATCCTTAAATTTTCGGTCAGCATCAAACTGTCTGTCCGTAATCCTTCGACAAAAAAGCGACCAATCGAATACCACACCATATAGCTTAAGAAAATCTCTCCACGGCGCAGATTCACTTTTCTCAGCCCGATTAAAAGGAAAAAGCCGACTAAATCCCAAACAGATTCATATAAAAATGTAGGGTGATAATAGGCACCGTTAATATACATTTGATTAACAATAAATTCAGGTAAATGCAAGTTCTCTAAAAAGGCACGGGTGACCTCTCCGCCATGTGCCTCTTGGTTCATAAAGTTTCCCCATCTTCCAATAGCCTGGCCTAAAATAATACTTGGAGCGGCAATATCAGCAATTTTCCAAAAGGATAAATGATTCTTTTTGGAAAAAACGTAGGCAGTGGCCACCGAACCAATTAGTGCACCATGAATGGCAATCCCACCATTCCAAATTTTGACAATATCGCCTGGGTGGGAAGAATAGTAATCCCATTGAAAAATAACATAATAAATACGAGCACTGATAATCGCAATTGGAATGGCCCACAGCATCAAATCAGGAAAGGTATCTTTCGGTAAACCTCTTCTATCTGCCTCGCGAATCGCCAACCATAGCGCAAGCGCAAGCCCTGCACCGATGATTAATCCGTACCAATGCACCTGAAGCGGTCCAAGTGAAAAAGCAATCGGATTAAGCGGTTGAATACTTTCTTCCATTTTCATTTCTCCTTCATCCATCGATACTATTCTGTTAGAATTCCTCGTGATCCCCGTCTTCTATTGCGTCCGTTAGGCGGTGAGTGAACTGCTCAGCAGCATTGACGCCCATACGCTTTAAACGGAAATTCATTGCCGCAACTTCAATAATAACGGCAAGGTTTCGACCTGGACGAACTGGTACGGTTAATTTCGTTATATCAGTATCAATAATTCTCATTTTTTCTTCATCTAAGCCAAGGCGGTCATATTGCTTGTTTTGATCCCAAAGCTCCAAGCTAATCACAAGCGTAATTCGTTTATGACTGCGGACAGATCCTGCACCAAATAACGTCATGACATTAATGATGCCAAGACCGCGAATCTCAAGCAAGTGCTCGATCAGCTCGGGTGCATGTCCAACCAATGTATCCTGATCCTCCTGCCGAATCTCAACACAATCATCAGCTACAAGACGATGGCCTCTTTTCACAAGCTCAAGCGCGGTTTCACTCTTACCAACACCACTTTTACCTGTAATTAAGACACCTATCCCATAAATATCAACAAGAACTCCATGGACTGCTGTCGTCGGTGCTAGCTTACTTTCTAAATAATTCGTTAAACGACTCGAAAACCTGGTCGTTTTCATCGGTGCTCTCATGACAGGAACTGAGTCACGCTCAGAAGCTTCAATTAGTTCTTTTGGAACCTGCAAACCTCTAGTAACAATAATACCTGGAGTAATATCGGTACAAAGCTGATCCATTCGATATTCTCGATCCGCTTCATTCAGTTTTTCAAAGAAAGATAACTCTGTTTTTCCCAATAATTGAATTCTTTCTGCAGGATAGTAGTCAAAAAAGCCAGCCATCTCAATTCCAGGACGTGAAATATCACTTGTCGTAATCGGGCGGTTAATGCCTTCTTCTCCACTGATCAGCTCAAGATTAAACTTCTCAATGATGTCTTTAGTGCGAACTTTTGGCAAAAAAGCCTCCTCCTTTATAATTAAAGATCAAGGTTAATAATTATAAGCTTTATTTTAGCACTTTTTTGAATAGAACCAAATGAACTGTTTTATTTTATCAAGGGAATCCGCCCATTGTTTATTTTTAGTCGATAAAACCATGTCCTTTTCGACCCACTAAACATATATTAAAATTGAGCAGCTAATTTCAAATATCGAATACCATGAAAGGAGTTTTTCGATGAAAATCATGTTAGATGCAGGGCATGGGTACGACACACGGGAAAGCGTAGCCCCGATGGTATGCGTGAATATGAATTTAACCGTGCTGTAGCTGCATATGCAAAAGGACTTCTCGATGGTTATCAGAATGTAGCAGTATATTTTGCCCACTCCGATCAAGCGGACGTACCTCTACAACAGCGGACAAATAATGCAAACAACCTTCAAGTTGATATTTACGTTTCAATCCATGCCAATGCTTCCAGGAAGCACATGGAGTACTGCACGCGGAATTGAAACCTATGTATATCCTTCACGACCACCTGGTGCCCTTTCACTCGCTACAAAAATCCAAAATCAGTTAATTAATAGAACTGGACTACAAAACCGTGGTGTAAAAACAGCAGACTTCCATGTCCTACGTGAAACAAATATGGATGCTGTCTTAATCGAATGCGGATTCATGACCAATCAGGAAGAAATTAAACTTCTCCGTTCCGAAAACTATCGTCGTACGTGTGCAGAGGCGATTGTCGCTGCACTTGCTGATCATTTCAGTCTTGTAAAAAAACCAGCACCTGCCCCAGCTCCTACACAGGCTCCATCACCCTCCCCATCCACAGGCTTATACAAGGTACAGGTCGGTGCATTTAAACAAAGGAGCAATGCAGATGCATTATCCGCACAGTTAACAAAGGACGGCTTCCAAAACTTTATCACAGCTAATAGCGGATTATATAAAGTCCAAGCTGGTGCATTCAAGGAAAAAGCGAATGCGGATGAGCAGTTACAAAAATTAAGAAATAAAGGGTACCAACCGTTCATTTTTCGCGATTAATTTATTGAAGACGTAGTGTTGCCCATCCAACAAAGTCCTTTAGAAAGTTAGGTCATGTATTCCCATACAAATCGAAAGAGCCGGCATACTTTCTGCTGGCTCTTCATGTTTGTTCTTCCTTACGATCAATTAGCATTTTTTGAATCACAACATTGATCAATGACATAATAATTGATACGAACAAAGTCATGCCAAAGCCGTGGATTTCAAACTGATCTCCCATTATCGAATCCGTTATGCTTAAGGTGATAGCATTAATAATTAATAAAAAGAAACCTAGTGTTAGTAGTGTAATGGGTAGGGTTAAAATAATTAAGATTGGTCGAACTAGTATGTTTAATATGGATAAAATGATGCTAGCAGTAACCGCAGCCCCTACACCCGAAAGCTGAACTGTTTCATTAAAATAGCCCGCTAGTGCGATAAATAGGACCGCATTAATCAAGATTCCAAACAACCATCTCATATGCTTCGCAATCCCTTTCCTTGCTTAAAATAAATTAAACACTCTTTTTTACTGAAATGGATCCTGTTTTGGTTTCTGCAGTAAGATTGAATGGATGCTGGCCAGGTACTACCGGCTTGAAGTAGAGACTCTTTTGAACCACTTCACTCTTTTCCGAAACGATTTGAATTCCGTCTAATTCAACGGCAAAGCTTCCAAGGTTCGATTTAAGTTCCCCCGAAACAGCTAGCCCTGTCGGAATAGCCAAGTCAATATTACCGGACATCGTTTTTGCATCAATCTCTTCAGCAATTGAACCAGTTAATTGGCAAACAATATTACCATTAAACGATTGCAATTCCAGACGTTTAAACTCTCCATCCAAATGAATCGCACCATTTAATGTTTCGGCTTCAAGATCTTGAATTCGGCTTCTGTTTATTTTTATTTTTCCGTTAGCCGTTTCCGCCTCTAATTTCTTTCCTTCAAGCCCAACCACGTTAATTTTTCCATTGGCTGTTTTAACTTTAAATGATTTTACCTTTAAGTTTTCACATTGTATTGGACCATTAAACATTCGAACCCGAATCTTTTCGTAATCAGCCTGTGGGAGATAAATAATTGCCTCTACCTTCATCCACTTTGGCTGTGCAGCAAATCGCAATGTACCGTTTTCTGTTTTAAAAAGCACTTCCTTGAGAAAATGGGCCCGAGCTTCATCGTGCGAGTTGCCTCGATAAACCTTCGCACCACATTCAACGCGAACATCACTTTGATCCCACGGAATAAATTGCACCGCTCCATTGGCAATATCGATATCGATGTTGCGAAGCTCTGCTTCATTTTGTTGATAGATATGAGAAATTTCATAAGCCTGACCGAAATTAAAGTCCAAATCAACATCTTTAATCTTTTTAAATGCTGAATCAACAAAATCGAGAATCATGTCCTTCAATGATTGGAATTTATGTTGGTATGATTCATCCTCTTTCTTTCCTTCTTCGGATTTGACTACGGTTGATAGCTCATTAACAAGCTCCTCCTGTTTTTTTTCCATTGTTTGCTGAGACTGCTCCAGCTCTGTTAATAATGCCAATGCTTCCTCAGCAGTCAGTTTGCCTTCCTCAACCATTTTTAAAATTCGCTTTCTTTCCTCTTGCATGATTATCCCTCCAACCAATTTTTCTCTTTTAGGACTTTAATACCTTGAATGATGTTCCAGACAAAAACAAGCAAATCTAATAAAAAACAAATGAGCAATGTTGGTATCAAAACAAACGGGACACTTAATTCATGGCCCGTTATTCCTAAAACAATTGACCAAATGACAAACGGAACAGTAATCAACGGTATAATATGCGAAAAAAAAGCTTTTTTAGCATGTTTTTTTACTTCTTCATCATCTACTACAAAATAAACAATGATCGGAAAGATCAATCCAAAAAATAAAACACTGAAGTATGATAATGCGGAAATGATTTTATTGTTCTCCACGTCATTCATCTCCTTATAATACTTACGCAATATTCTGGATGAAGTTTCAAAAATGTTTTTATTTATATAAAAAAATAAAGGACCTGACGAGCAGTTTTTCTTTGCTGTCAGATCCTTTGGAGTGTCGTATTTAAATTTTGTTTTGTTAAATTATTTAGGTTAGGTTGCTCAGTGCCTCTTTTTCGGCAATTTGCTGTGTCATCCTTGCTCGATCTCGTTCGAGAATCGGCTTTAAGTATTTGCCAGTATAGGAAAGTGGAACCTCTGCTACTGCTTCTGGTGTACCCGTTGCGACGATGGTACCACCCTTGTCGCCACCTTCTGGTCCAAGATCAATCAGATAATCGGCGGTTTTAATGACATCGAGATTATGCTCAATCACTAATACGGTATCACCATTTTCGACGAGTCGTTCAAGTACAATTAGGAGCCGGGATATGTCATCGACATGAAGTCCTGTTGTCGGCTCATCCAAAATATAAATCGAGCGGCCAGTGGAACGACGATGCAGCTCAGAAGCTAGCTTTACACGTTGCGCTTCTCCTCCTGATAATGTAGTCGCAGGTTGCCCTAACGTCATATAACCTAACCCGACATCAGCGATGGTTTGGATTTTGCGCTTAATTTTTGGGATGTTTTCAAAATAATCAAGTGCATCCTCCACGGTCATCTCTAGTATATCAGAAATATTCTTCCCTTTGTATTTTACTTCCAATGTTTCACGGTTATAGCGTTTTCCATGGCAAACCTCACACGGAACATAAACATCAGGGAGGAAATGCATTTCGATTTTGATAATTCCATCGCCCCGACATGCTTCGCAACGTCCGCCTTTTACATTGAAGCTAAAGCGGCCCTTTTTATAACCACGGACTTTTGCTTCATTTGTCGCCGCAAATACGTCACGTATATCATCGAAAACCCCTGTATAGGTAGCTGGATTGGAGCGCGGCGTTCTCCCAATTGGCGATTGATCGATATCAATCACCTTATCTAAATGCTCAATTCCCTTTATTTCACGGTGTTCTCCAGGTTTGATTTTAGCATGGTTAAGCTTTTGTGCTAGCGACTTATGAAGAATTTCATTAATCAACGTACTTTTCCCTGGCCAGGACACACCTGTAACCGCGACAAACATTCCCAACGGAATTTTCACATTCACATTGTTCAAATTATTTTCCTTTGCCCCTTTAATTTCAAGGTAACGGCCGTCTGGCTTCCGCCGCTCAATTGGCAGTGGAATAAATTTTTTCCCAGAAAGGTACTGCCCCGTTAAAGAATTTGGATCTGCCATGACTTCAAGCGGTGACCCTTGCGATACGATCATCCCTCCGTGCACACCTGCTCCAGGACCAACATCAATTAAATAATCCGCTGCCATCATCGTATCTTCATCATGCTCAACGACAATAAGAGTATTGCCGATATCACGCATGTTTTTCAATGTGCTAATAAGACGATCATTATCACGCTGATGGAGACCGATTGATGGTTCGTCTAAAATATAAAGGACACCTGTTAAGCGCGATCCGATTTGTGTCGCCAACCGAATCCGCTGCGCCTCTCCCCAGAAAGGGTTCCAGCGGCACGGCTAAGCGATAAATAATCGAGGCCAACATTGATTAAGAAACCAAGACGCTCTTTAATTTCTCGAAAAATTAAGTTAGCTATCTTCATTTCCTTTTCCGTGAGTGCAATATTTTCGAAAAATTGATGCGCTTCAACGACAGAGAGGGAAGTAATCTCCCCAGCATGACGTTCCGGAAATTAATACCGCCATCGCTTCCTTCTTTAAACGGTATCCTTTACATGTAGGACAGGAATGCTCCGCCATATATTTTTCCATTTGCTCGCGAATAAAATCTGAGCTTGTTTCTTTATAGCGGCGCTCCACATTGCGAATGACCCCTTCAAAGTCAATATAGCCTTCGCGCATTTGCCCAAAATCATTTTCATAATGGAAGAAAATTTTCTCTCCGTCTGAACCATAAAGAATTTTATTCATGAGATGTTCAGGAATGTCCTTTACTGGAACATTCATATCAACACCATAATGATTACACGCAGCTTGAAGAAGCTGCGGATAATATTGCGAAGAAATGGACTCCCACGGCGCAATTGCATTTTCGTTTAAGGTTAAATCACGATTTGGAATCACTAAATCAACATCCACTTCAAGCTTTGACCCTAAACCATCACATTCAGGACAAGCTCCAAATGGACTGTTGAATGAAAACATCCTTGGTTCAAGTTCTCCGATAGAAAATCCACAATGTGGGCAGGAATGATTTTCACTGAATAATAGCTCTTCTTCGCCGATAACATCAATAAAAACGCGTCCACTGCCAAGCTTTAAGGCGGATTCAAGGGAATCGGCTATCCGAGAAGAAATACCCTCTTTAATCACAACCCGATCGATGACCACTTCGATCGAATGCTTCTTATTTTTATCCAGCTCGATTTCATCACCTAGATCATACATTTCACCATCAATCCGCACACGAACATAGCCTTGTTTTTTAATATCCTCTAGCGTTTTAACATGTGCACCCTTACGTCCCGAAACAATCGGAGCAAGGATTTGCATTTTCGTGCGCTCAGGGTATTCGATAATGCGATCGACCATTTGTTCAATTGTCTGAGAGGAAATTTCAATGTTGTGAATCGGACATGTTGGACGCCCAACCCTTGCAAATAATAGACGCAAATAGTCATAGATTTCTGTAACCGTTCCGACTGTTGAACGAGGATTTCTACTTGTTGTCTTTTGATCAATCGAAATCGCTGGCGATAGACCTTCAATTGCATCGACATCCGGCTTATCCATTTGCCCAAGAAACTGCCGGGCATAGGCTGATAACGACTCCACATATCGTCTTTGACCTTCTGCGTAAATGGTATCAAAGGCCAAGGAGGACTTCCCTGAACCGGAAAGTCCCGTTAACACGACAAGCTTATCTCTCGGAATGGTGACATCTATATTTTTTAAATTATGAGCTCTGGCCCCTTTTACAATTAATTTTTCCATTGCCATTTTTTTACGTCATCCTTCCGCTTTTAACTCAAAGATCAGGTCACGAAGCTCGGAGGCCCGCTCGAAATTGAGTGCTTTGGCTTCTTCCTTCATTTCTTTTTCTAGTTTGGCAATGACCTTTTCTCTTTCCTTTTTGGTCAGCTTGCCAAGTGCTGCTGATGGTTTGTATTCCTCTTGCTCCTCGGCCGCATGCGTAGCTCGAATGCCTTCACGAATGTCCTTTTGAATGGTCATTGGCGTTATTCCATGCTTAAGGTTGTATTCTTCCTGCACCTGACGACGACGCTTCGTTTCATTAAGGGCAAGCTCCATTGAATTCGTAATTTTATCTGCGTACATAATTACGTGCCCATTTGCATTACGAGCCGCCCGACCAATTGTTTGGATAAGGGATCGTTCTGAACGAAGGAAGCCCTCTTTGTCTGCATCGAGAATCGCCACGAGCGAAACCTCTGGAATGTCCAATCCTTCTCTTCAGTAGATTAATTCCGACGAGAACATCGTATTTACCAAGCCGAAGCTCACGTATAATCTCGATTCGTTCAAGGGTTTTAACTTCTGAATGCAAGTAGTTAACCTTAATCCCGATTTCCTTCAGATAGTCGGTCAAATCCTCCGACATTTTCTTTGTTAATGTTGTAACTAAGACCCGTTCATTCTTTTGAACTCGATCATGAATTTCGGCTATTAAATCATCGATTTGTCCTTCGATTGGACGAACATCAATGGTTGGATCAAGGAGCCCAGGTTGGTCGAATAATCTGTTGCACCATTTCCGGCGTATGCTCTAGCTCATACGGACCAGGGGTTGCAGAAACATAAACAGCCTGGCTAATATGCTTTTCGAATTCAGCAAAGGTAAGCGGCCGGTTATCTAGCGCTGATGGTAGTCGGAAGCCGTGATCAACTAAGACCTGCTTTCTGGCTTTGTCTCCATTAAACATCCCGCGAACTTGCGGCAAGGTTACATGCGACTCATCGATAACGAGTAGGAAATCCTTCGGAAAATAATCTAATAACGTATATGGCGTTGATCCTGGTGGTCTCAAGGTTAGGTGACGGGAATAGTTTTCAATTCCAGAACAGAATCCCATTTCAGCCATCATCTCTAAATCATAACGAGTCCGCTGCTCGAGGCGCTGTGCTTCTAATAGCTTTCCGTTTTCTCTAAGTTCCTTTAGTCTTTCTTCGAGCTCTTGCTCAATATTTTGAATTGCGACCTTTAATTTTTCTTCTCGGGTAACGAAGTGGAAGGCCGGGAAAATCGCGACATGGTCACGTTCTGCCATGATTTCACCTGTTAACGCATCCACTTCACGAATCCGGTCGATTTCATCTCCAAAAAATTCAACACGAATACAGTGCTCATCACGAGAGGCCGGAAAAATTTCGACGACATCTCCACGTACCCGGAACGTTCCACGTTGAAAATCAATATCGTTGCGGCTATATTGGACATCGACCAGCTTATGGAGGAGCTGATTTCGTTCAATTTCCATTCCTGTTCGAAGCGAAACAACGAGGTCACGATATTCTTCTGGTGACCCCAAGCCGTAAATACAAGAAACACTGGCGATAATGATTACGTCCTGCCGTTCAAATAACGAGGAGGTCGCTGAGTGACGAAGCTTATCTATTTCATCATTAATACTGGCATCTTTTTCAATAAATGTATCGGTAGATGGCACATAAGCTTCCGGTTGAAAATAATCGTAATAGCTGACGAAATATTCGACCGCGTTATTTGGAAAGAACTCTTTGAACTCGCTATAAAGCTGACCCGCTAATGTTTTATTATGAGCGATAATTAATGTTGGCTTATTAACCTCTTTAATGACATTTGAAATCGTAAATGTCTTACCCGTTCCGGTTGCTCCTAATAAGGTTTGGTGCCGTTTGTTTTCGCGAATCCCTTGGACGATTTTTTTTATTGCCTCAGGTTGATCACCTTGAGGAGTGTACTTAGAAACAAGTTCAAATTGCTGTTGATCCTTCACGTATTTTTGACCTCCCTTTTTGGAAATTTGATTAGTTTAAAAGTGATATGGTGTTTCTATTATAAAAAATCAGCGACCTTAGACGCTAATATCCTGTTCAATAATCTACTATTCCCATTCTACCACAATTGAGGCAAAACAAACCAACAAAAAACGAACAAGTATTCGGTTATTTGAATAATTGATGTGTTAAAGAATGTAGTTGATTTTTAGGAAATCTGTTGATTGGAGCGGAAGGTGCGAGACTCCTGCGGGAGAAGGTGGCACGGGAGACCCCACAGGCGCTAAGGCGCCGAGGAGGCTCCCAGACTACCCGCGGAAAGGGAGCACCTGGAGCGGAAAGCAACAACAAATTTAACAAACCCTAAATAAAAAAACCACAGTTCGTTAGCTGTGGTTGATCGTTCATGCTCTTTTCCTTGTTTTTTCAATCATTCTCGTACTGTACCAAAATCCTGCAGTTAATGAAAAGGCATCAACAATAATTAACCACCAGGAATCCGTATACCCTTTATAAACAGATGCTGCGATTAGTGCCACAGATAGGATTAAACCGATGAAATGATTATAGGTTACCCGAGAAAACATGATCACCACAATTCCAGGTAAAATAAGCGCAGATAAATATTTGATAACCATTGACACACCTTCTCTCCAAACCGACCTTTTATCAATACTTAGTTTCACACTAAGAAATCTTTTCCGTTTTATCAATAATAATAGAATAACCTCTAACCACCTCAATTGCAAAATCTATTGATTTGAGATTTTGTTTAATCCCTACTTTTCTCATAAGAATTATAAAATTAGTCTTGATTTCCAAACAAAACCGTTCTATAATCAAAAACAAGAATAAATAACAAATAAACTTAACCATATATATCAATTCGGAAAGAGGGGCATATCGATGATCAAAATAAATGAACAAGTAATCACTGGCGCGGAAGCTTTTTTTCTTAAAGGAAATGAAACTGGTATTCTTTTATCTCACGGGTTTGTAGGAACACCACAGAGCGTTCGCGAGGTTGGAGAATTACTAAATCGTTATGGCGGTTTTACGGTATTAGCCCCGCGACTAACCGGACACGGAACTTCCATTTACGACCTTGAGGAAGCAAAATTTACAGACTGGATTTCGGACCTTGAAGATGCTTATCTTGAACTTAAGGAAACTTGCAAAGATGTATTTGTGATTGGTCAATCCATGGGGGGCGCCCTATGCTTACAACTTGCAGCGAAATATCCCGAGATTAAAGGCGTGGTTACCATCAATGCTGCCTTACATGTTCCTGCCTTTGATGCATACCGAAATGCCCAAGGACCAAGATTCATCGCTGAAGGCGCACCAGATATTAAGGATTCGACAGCTCACGAAATTACGTATGATTCTGTCCCACTAAGTGCCGTACATGAATTACAAAAAACTCTCGACCTTACAATCCAGCGATTAGATAAAGTGGAGATTCCTGTACTAACATTGACTTCAGAGGAGGACCACGTTGTTCCGCCTTCCGATTCTCAGCAAATTATCAAGACTGTTTCTTCTAAAAATAAGGGCCAAATCATGTTGAAAAACTCATACCATGTGGCCTCACTTGACTTTGAAAAAGACAAAATTGCGCAATATAGTAAAAGTTTTATTGAAAAAATTAGAAATAAATAGGCACATTTGCTAATAAACATGTAACGTTCGGTTAAATTCTTATCATTTACGGCGGGTGTCACTAACTGGTTCGTGGCATCAACCCATCTTCACCATTTTTGTAAGGGAGAATAGAAAACAAATGAGACTTTTGAAGGAACGGTTTTACGTGTTTATTAGTTTGTTGTTTACTGTGTTGGTGTTTGCTTTTATTATTAGTAATTTTCCGATTGCCGAAGAGGATAACAAGGAATCCGGACCTGTTGCCGATGCAAGCTTACATAGTGGAGGAGAATAGGGAAAGAGCTGTCACTTTACTTGGTGGCAGCTTTTTGTGAATTTCGGGCATAGATTTGGGGTGATTACCGATATCATTTTGTTTTTCGCTGATATCTGGTTGTTTTTCACCGATATATTTATTTTTTCACCTGAATCGCCAACGTGGAACTTGGGTTGTCCGATTTGTGCACATACCTCTAATGATGCCCATATTCAGGCTTTAACAGA
Organism: Bacillus sp. T3; assembly: GCF_033449965.1. Classification (NCBI taxonomy): domain Bacteria; kingdom Bacillati; phylum Bacillota; class Bacilli; order Caryophanales; family Bacillaceae; genus Bacillus; species Bacillus sp. T3. The sequence continues at coordinate 740,231 of NZ_CP137761.1, read as the reverse complement.
TTACTGTCTGCTTATAAATTCAGAAATTACAAACCGGCAGTTATGCAATTTTCTTCATATCCACTCACCAAATATCGCAAAATACCTTCTTTCGAACCTACACCTTACGTACTCTGGCTCAAACAAAGGGCGAGTTTACGATTTAAGCAGTTTGCTGAAATCCAAGCTATGATAAAAAAATAAGGCATGACAGGGTCAAACATACCCCACCACGCCTCTATTACACACAATTTCTTACTTTTCATGCATCTCATCTTGCCCATCCATATTCATTGGCTCTGGTTCGACGATGGATGTGTAGATGCTAAAACCTACAATTACAATGATTAAATAGGCTACCGCTCCGATGACCCATTTTTTAATCATTAAACTTCACCTCATTTAGAAAATTATTCAAATCTCAAGTTTTGCTCAAGGTCCAACCCTGACAAAAAAATTACAGCTTCACCTTCTGCAGACGGAGAGCATTTAATACAACCGATACAGAGCTAAAGGCCATCGCTGTACCAGCAAGCCATGGTGCCAAAAACCCTAAAGCTGCTATCGGAATTCCCAATGTATTGTACCCAAAAGCCCAGAACAGATTTTGCTTGATATTTGTAATTGTCTTTTTGCTCATAAAGATTGCATCAGCAATGCTGTTTAAGTCTCCGCGAATTAACGTAATATCAGCTGCTTCCATTGCCACATCTGTACCCGTTCCAATCGCCATCCCGATATCCGCAACCGCAAGTGCCGGTGCATCGTTGATTCCATCGCCGACCATTGCCACTTTTTTGCCTTGAGCTTGCAATTTCTTCACTTCATCGGCCTTTCCTTCTGGTAATACCTCGGCAATAACATGGTCTATGCCAACCTGCGCTGCAATCGACTTAGCTGTTTGTTGGTTATCACCAGTAATCATAATGACCTCGAGACCCATGCTCTTCAAACGACCAACCGCTTCTTTTGAGGTTTCTTTAATCGTATCTGCTACAGCGACGATACCTGCATATCGGCCATCAATTGCTGCTAGCATCGCGGTTTTCCCTTCTTTTTCAAGCGCGTCCATTTTTGCCAGGGCCGTGCTAATCTCGACGTTTTCCTTGATCATTAATTTTCGGGTTCCAACCAGCAGTATTTTTTCAGCAACCGTTGCCTTAATCCCAAAGCCCAGGAATGGCTTCGAATCCGGAAACATCCTGCAAGGCGATTCCCTTATCTTTAATTCCCTGAACAATTGCTTGTGCTAATGGGTGCTCAGACTGCTTTTCAGCTGAACCCACCAAGGATAAAAATTCAGCCTGTGATTGTTCACCAGCAAGAATAACATCCGTTAAAACAGGAGTACCATTTGTAACTGTACCCGTTTTGTCTAAAATGACGGCAGAGATGCGGTGAGTCATTTCGAGATGCTCTCCACCTTTAAATAAAATTCCGAACTCGGCTGCTCGACCTGAACCTGCCATAATCGAAGTTGGTGTTGCAAGACCTAACGCACACGGACAGGCAATAACTAATACCGCAATTAATTTTTCTAACGCCTCGGCAAAATCGCCAGGTGCCACAGCAAAATACCATACAAGGAAGGTCACAACAGCGATTCCGACTACGATTGGCACAAACACGCCCGAAATTTGATCAGCAAGGCGCTGAATCGGTGCCTTTGAACCTTGTGCTTCTTCGACGACTTTAATAATTTGCGCTAACGCCGTATCTTTACCAACCTTGGTGGCTTCCACCTTTAAAAAGCCATTTTTATTGATCGTTGCACCGATAACAGTATCACCAATTGTTTTATCAACCGGTACACTTTCACCGGTAAGCATGGATTCATCAATCGCTGACTGACCTTCAGTGATTTTTCCATCAACCGGGATTTTTTCACCTGGTTTAACATGAAGAATGTCACCGACGACAACTTCCTCAAGTGGGATCTCTAGCTCTACCCCATCGCGCTCGACTAAAGCATTTTTCGCTTGCAGACCCATTAATTTTTTTATCGCCTCAGATGAACGACCCTTCGCCTTCGCTTCAAACAGCTTTCCTAAAATAATTAAGGTAATCAACACTGCACTCGTTTCGTAGTAAAGCTCAACCGTATGTGCGTTTCCTGTTAGCGATATAATCGAAAGATAAAGGCTATAGAAATAAGCAGCAGATGTCCCAAGTGCGACAAGGACATCCATATTGGCACTCCCGTTTTTTAAAGCTTTAAAAGCACCAACATAGAACTGCCGACCAATTAAAAATTGAACGGGTGTGGCGAGAACAAGCTGGAACCAAGGATTCATAAACATATCAGGTACCCATATAAACGAAGTAAAGCTAAAATGCCCAACCATCGCCCATAACAAAGGAATCGAAAGAATGGCAGAAAATAAAAACTTGCCCGTTTGATTTTCTATTTCCCGTTGACGATGATCAGCAGCATCCTGCCCATTTGCCTCTTCTTTTACACTTGCTCCGTAACCGAGAGCTTCTACCTTTTTGATAATATCAGTTTTATTTAGAGTTCCAGGATTGTACTCAACACTTGCTTTTTCAAGAGCAAGGTTCACGTTCGCTTTGACGACACCTTCTAGCTTGTTTAAACCTTTTTCAATCCGTGCTGAACATGCGGCGCATGTCATTCCAGGTAATATCAAACTCAGCTTTTTCAAGCACCACATCATAGCCTAAATCCCGAACCTTCTTCTGAATACTTTCTACATTCGTTTTCGTCGGGTCAAATTTAACTGCTGATTTCTCTAAAGCAAGGTTGACGGTTGCCTCCTCGACACCTTCAAGCTTATTTAAACCTTTCTCAATACGGACCGCGCAAGCAGCGCAGGTCATTCCTGAAATTTGCATGGTTGTTTCCTTAAGATTTTGGCTCATAAAACCAACCTCCATATACCCCGTTTGGGTATGTTTTTTTCCTAAAATGAACGTGCTATTGCTAGCACGTTAAGATTTCTTTAAACAACATCGTAACCTTGTTCATCAATTGTTTCTTTAATTTGCTCTAAAGTCACTACTGCTGAGTTGAATGCTACAGCTACAGAGCCAGCACCTAAGTCCACCTTCACAGTTTCAACTCCAGCTAGAGCTCCAACACTTCCCTCAATTGCTTTAACACAGTGACCACAAGACATTCCTTTTACTTGTAAAGTTGTATTTTCCATTTTTATTTCCCCTTCCTATTTTTTCATTAATCGTTGAATAGTTGTCAATAATTCATCAATCACTTCATGATCGCCCTCTTGGATTCGTTCCACTACACAGCTTCGCAAATGTCCTTCTAACAGGATTTTCGCTACGCTATTTAAGGCCGCCTGAGTTGCTGAAATTTGCGTAATAACATCATCACAGTATGTGTCCTTTTCAATTAATCCTTTAATACCACGAATTTGACCTTCCACTCGGTTTAACCTTGTGATCAGGTTTTGCTTCGTTTTTTCAGAATGATGACTGGTGCGACTAGAGTTTAGATGGCATTCTATATTTTCATTTGTCTCAGAATTTTCATTAGAACAATGTGATGTTTCTGTTTCATGAGGATTTTTATGGTCCATAGTTCAACCTCCTTTAAATTGATATTACCATACCCCTCTACCCTATGTAAAGTAATAAAGTACCCATTTTTTTATTTATATAAAATCTTTACTTTTCTTTCTATTTAAGCTTTTAAACACAGAGATTAACAATATTACGGCCACTATTGTGATTACAACTTCTCCTTGCCAGGTTGATTGAACAACCTGATTCGCTGCGTAAGCTTCAAACAACAAAGCAGGAAGTTTCCCAATCGTACTAGAAATAGCAAAAATCCAAATTGTCATCTTCCCTATAGCTGATAAAAAAGTGATCACACCAGAAGGAACAAATGGAAGGAGTCGTAATGATAGAACGAGCATAAAAGCTTGTGACCCCTCCACTTCAAGCAGCCTTTTAACAATTGGACGATGAAAAGTCTTTGTTTCAGAAACTCTTCGTAAACCCTTTCTATATAGAATGAAGGCAACAACTGCACCTATTCCTTCACCAACGAAGGAAACCAACATTCCTTTCCAAAAACCAAATACGACTAAGTTTGCAGCAGTTAGAAACAAACTAGGAACAAATCCAAAAATACTAATGATGATATTAATAACAATACTAATGACAAAAGCGTATGGCTTATAATTTTGAAGCAGTTCTACCACTTGTTGATTCATTCTTACTTCAACACTCCTAAATCTACTTTTATCCCATAAGCCATATTCTATCGAAAAATGCATCAGAGAAAAACTTATGTATTTCTTCTCTTTCTTAAAAACACTTCTGGCTCCCAATTGCTAAAAGGATGGGATGGATGTTGAATAGGCCCCGAGTTTACTTTAGGTGCTTGTTTTGGAGAATTTGGTTTAGTAGCAGCATCATGCAAAGCTATTTCTAACGGTTTCCATCTTTTTAAGACAAATACGATTGTAAAGGTCAACAAAAGACCACCGATTGAAAAAACCGCCCACGGTAAATATTTAATTCTCGTCCCCATTTCCAAAAGATTTCCACCCACAAACTTTCCACCGGCTTCTCCTAATCCAGACACAACATTGGCCAACGCAAAAAAAATACCAATTAAGTCCGCTCTTGATAGCTGTGATACTGTACTATCCATTGTGGGCATAATCAACATTTCACCTACTATAAAGATTGCACCACTAAACACTAAATGAGTAAATTCATTTGCCCAATATAATGAACCAATCCCAAATCCGATTAATCCAATGCCAAGCGCCATTGCAGTTAAGGGATGGAGGCGTTTAATAATCCAAGTTGTTACAGCTCCTTGTAGAAAAATTACAATACAGCTGTTGATCGTCCAAATTAGTGAGACATTTTTAGGATCGGGTAAAATCTCTGCTGCTCGCAATGGCAAAGCTAATGAAAACTGTGCGTATAACGCCCATATAAATATTCCAACAGCGCCAAACACTAAAAAGGGTTTGTTCTTAAAAACTTCCTTTATCGCTCCACTAGGAGTTTCTGGGCAAGGCTCATTCCCGCAACTTTTCGGAACCAATAGCCAGCTCTCAAGTGCAAGCACAAAATAAATCATCGCTGCTATCCAAAAAATAGTTTTCGAGGTACCCGATAAAAAAAAGAAGACAATTAATCCAGCTAGTACAATTCCAATATTGGCCGCAATTCCCCGAAGGGAAAAAGCGGTAGTCTGATTTTCTTTAGAAGCTAGTGCAGCGATGGCTGCTTTTGTTGAAGGAGCATAAACTCCATTCCCAATCCCAAAGATGATAGCTGCGAATAAAAAAGACCAATAGGAATTAAACAAAGCAAAGCCGCTATAGCCAACCCCACCAACAAACGCGCCCAATCCAATCATGAATCGCCTTCCGATACGATCGGCTAAAAAACCTCCCATAATACTGCCAGTTTGAAAGGAAATCGCAATTGTTGCAAGAACGGTTCCAATTTGGACAATGGACAAGCCACCTGCAGTTCTTAACACGATTGGCAAAAGCGGTGTCACTAAATATATCCCTAAATGGGCCAGTAGTACACCTAACAATAAAAATAGCATAGGTTTTTCTAGCTTCCGAATCTCCTTCATTCAAATTTAGCTCCCTTAAAATCAATTTATATTGACTTAGTTTTCTCATCAAGATGGGAGCTATACTGAAAAATTGGGCAAATTGAAAAGACGTATGTACTCGGACACACGCCTTTTCCACTTCAAACTATAAACATTAGATGACCTTAAAGAGTTAACCTCCAAACTCATCTAATAGTTCTATTAAATCGTTTGGTAAATCTATTTGGTCCGTGAATGTTTTTTCCACAGGAGCACTAACCAAATTATTACCCTTTAATAGTTGTAAAACTTCCTCCACTTTTCTCTCTAACCCTACAAGCTCCACAGATTGTCTATTATCATGAACGCTGTCATATACGGCCGACATGAAGGCGTTGATTACATTATTTTGTTCCAAGTGTTTTTGGAAGAAGCGATGCATTTCAGGGGTTACCTTTTGGATTTCACCCGTTTCAATATGAACAAAGCTTTCTGGAATGGTAAAAATCGTAAGTGTGTTGTTGGTGGATCCACTCTCTTTTGATTGCATCAACATTCAACTCACACTTGCTTCGTACTAGCAACTTCTTGTTGAATATTTCTTATCCCTTGTGCTCGGGCAAGAATCCACAGTCCTAGAACATTTAACTGTTCAAGATGTTCAGGGAAGCTTAACTTCATTGGTTTTGCACGTTTCTGATTTTCTGTTTCTATATAATTCTTCGCTACCTTTACAGGTCCACCGATACAAAAATAATACTTCGCCTCTTGAAGGGCCACGTGCTTGCGTTTTTGATCTAAAAGATCTAAAAACTTTTCACTCATTTCAATGAGATGGGGTTCAATGCAATTTGTAATATTTACATCTTCTTGATCAATGACAACCTTCCAACGTTCAGGACCGAGTGCTAATTTTTTCTCTAGGCTATACCTAGATGGAAATCGATAACCTGTTCGATTCTCAACATCCTGAATAATTCGATCAAGATACGTATTAACTCCAAATATTTCCCCTTCAATTCCATCCACTATTTTATTATTCCGAACCCCAACAAAATCAGTACTATCACCGCCCATATCAGCAATTAGGAGAGTTTCTCGCATTAGTTCTTCATGTTTAATTTTTAAAGTATCAGCATCACGAATGAGGGCGACATAAGCTGTTGAACCTTCAATTCCCACTAACACATCTACTATATTTATGAGCACCGTAATATTGCTTCTACCAGGTACAAAATTGAATGTTACAGTATGTTCACCTTGCAATTTTTTCCTTAGCTCTTCTCGATCCCGACGAACCTGACGAGTCGGCAGTGCTGTAGACACCACATCATATTGTTGCTTAATCGTTGTTTCCCCTTTATGATCTTGTACGGCATCATAGGCCAACATCGTTAATAGAAGAATAATAGACCGATCCGAGTATGCTTTTTGATTGTTCTTTGCCACACTCGTTACATTCTCTTTTTCCGTTGCCGAAAATCCAACATAATATTGATGGTGAGTATGCTGAAGAGCATGGCTGTTAATCTCTACTATTAAATTTTCAATAAAGTACTGCTGCGTTGAATCATAATAATCTACACGATCCACCGTACATCGAGCCAGCGCGTTGGGCATTAAATACTCACGACCATTAATAATTGCTTGAAATAGAGAATTCCCCATGTCAATAGCGGCAAAATCCATCTTTATTCCTCCCCTTGGTTAAAAATTCTGAAAATTCAACCTCTATTTCTATTCTATCGATTCCTGCAATTACTAGCAATTTCGTATATTGAGGAATCATACACCATTGTGTCGAATCGTCATAAAACAATACTAGTTGACTTGTTAGACAGTAATTAAACATAAAAAGGAGATGTTCCAAAATGCAATGGAAACATCCCCTTAAAATCGATTACTAAATCATCTATTCAATTGGTGCGAGTTCACTTTCTGTTACCCATTGATGATTGGTTACTTTTTCCCCAGTAGTCGTTAAAGTGAAATCAATCATATACACTGTTGTCTTTTCAGCTGAATCAATTACTGCCGTTACTCCATCCATCCCCTTCATATGATCCGCATTAATCGTAACTTCTGCTCCGGGTTTTAACGGTTCTTCTCCTGCTTCATTTATTTCTTCTTGGATGACCCATTTATGATTTTCAACTCTTTTTCCACCATCTGAAGGAGTATAAGAAATGGAATAGGCAATTGTATCATAGGCACCTGCAATCGTGGCTTCAGCACCTTCCATTCCTTCCATGTGCCCTTTTTTAATTATCACTTTATCTCCAACTTTATAAGTTGGATTTTTTGCCTCTTTCAAATTGCCTGAAACGTCACCTGATCCTGAATGATCCATCTCCATACTATGATTTTGAGTAGATTCTTCTTTTGGTGAAGTACCAGAACATGCGGATAACGTAATGGCAGTTATGAACGCCACAAACCCCATTATTACTTTTTTACTTTTCAAAATAACCACCCCTTGGTTTACTTATCTTGAGTACATAATACTTCCAATTTGTGCAGAAAGTATGGATTTACGAAAAACAAACGACAAAAGTCACTTTGAAGATATTTTTTCGAGTAAACTTTGTCTGTTGCTTCCCGCTCCAGGTGCTCCCTTTCCGCGGGGGAGTCCGGAAGCCTCCTCGGCGTTTTACGCCTGTGGGGTCTCCCGTGACACCTTCTCCCGCAGGAGTCTCGCACCTTCCGCTCCAATCAACAGAGTTGCCTAAATATAAATACGTTCTTTAACACTGTTTTTTATAAAAATTGATAAAAAGAGGACCTTTTTTCATAAAAAATTGAATTTAAAACTTAGTAGTTTTTACAATTTCTTGAATTCCATAGAATCTGCATATTTTTTTATTATTATAGAAATATTTGAAGCATCTTAGGAGGAAAGTATGTGGAGCAGCATTTTGAGAAATTAATTGGTGAATATAAAACTGATAATGAATCGGTCTATCATACCTGGTTCATTAATAGTAATGATCGATTAAAAGCATTTCGTACCATTCGCAGTGGTATTAAGGATGTCATTGCCGATATTGAAACCGGTCGCTTTGGTAATGACTTCAAAGGATCCTCCCTTGAAACAGTGGTGACCGCGATTGCTGAACAAAAGCAAGTTTTTGAAGGAGCTGCACATGCATTTTTTTGGAAACCAAAACTAAGAATACCGGATATATACGAAAACGAGGAAAACAAAGTGGCATTTGGTAGGTTTTTAAAAGGGTGCCTGCAAAGTTCAACAGAAAAACAGCTTTTAGCAGAAGTAATAACATTAAAAAACTTGCAAATAAAAGGTCTTGGTCCGGCTGTTGCCAATATTTTATACTTTCTCCATCCCACTTTATTTCCTCCTTTTAATACAGCTATTGTAAAAGGATTTAACGCCCTGTTTCAGCAAAAAATAAAACTAGGTTCATGGGATGAGTACCTTAAAATGAGACAAATCATAATGGAATGGAATGAAAAACTCATCCAGCTATTGTCTAAAGATCTTGGAGCAATAGGGGGGCTATTCTTCGAGATTGGTATCGGCAGGTTGGTTACAGCGGAAAACTTTGAAATTACTCTTGAAAATATTGAAAAAAGCAAGGCTAAGCGACATAAAGAAATTACAAATGATATTCTAGAGGAAAATGCTCATACAGAGATGCAATACCATCTTGCGCTATTAGGCAAATCTTTAGGATATCAAGTTTGGGTGGCTCAAAACGATCACCGAAGAGAATGGAATAATCAAAAGCTCGGGGAGCTATCATTAAATCAACTCCACCTTCCAAGTATTATCAAAAGCGTTAGAGATACTATTTCCCTTATTGACCTTTTATGGCTGGATGAAAATGGATCAATAATATGTGCTTTTGAAGTGGAAAAGAGCACTTCCATTTATTCGGGAATATTGAGACTTAACGACCTATCAATGTCGCTGGAACATGATCGATGTAAGTTTTACCTTGTTGCACCAAACAAAAGGGAAAAAGAAATTAAAGCCCAGCTGCACCGACCATCCTTCTCTCAGTCAAACATATGTAATATTTCGTATATCCTGTTTTCTGATTTACGTTGTGACTGCGAAGCGATGTGCAAATTTGGTACTGATTTAAATGTATTAGAGAAAATCTCAAAACATATATAATCATTATTTTGAATTTAAATGAGCCGTTACTTATTCATGTAACGGCTCTTAATCATAGGTTACTATTCTTTATTATCATTTATTTTTCTTGTCTTTTATCATCCAAATGACTCCATAAATACCCAGGTAAATAATCGTAAACAGAAAGATTAGAATAAACATAAAGAAAACGTGATGGAGCATCATCTCCTTGCCCATCATCATACCCGAGGAACTGGGAGGAAACCAAATCATTCTGACAACAAAGGATAAAAAACCAACCCCAAGAAAGATAAAAAATATGGATAATATTTTTAACCAAATACTTTTCATGACGATCACCTTATTCCACTTTATATCCAATTCCCCATACTGTTTTAATAAAAGATTTATCCATTCCAGCTGACTTTAACTTTTCACGGAGATTCTTTATATGTGAATCAACAGTCCAGTCCTCACCCTGAAATTCAAGTCCCCAGACAATTTCAACTAATTGCTCTCTAGTAAGAACTTTTCCTTTGTTTTGAATTAGAGATTCAAGAATATCAAATTCAGTTTGTGTAAGGTTAATCAGCACATCTTGGTATTTAACAACACGAGCACCACTATCAATAACAATCCCTCTATATTTAAGAACGTTCTCCTCTTTATTAGTTAGATTGGCTCTTCTTAATAATGCTTGGACCCTAACAATTAGCTCTGCTCCATCAAAAGGTTTCACTAAATAATCATCAGCTCCACCTGACAAGCCTGTCACTTTATCCTGAACAGTCCCTTTTGCTGTTAGCATAATGATTGGTACATCTGATCTCTCCCTGATTTTGTTCAAAGTTTCCCAACCATCCATTTTTGGCATCATGACATCAAGAATAATCAGATCAAACTCATGATCAATCGCTTTTTTATAAGCTTCTTCTCCATTCTCGGCTTCTTCTATTTCAAAATTATCTTGTAGATAAATCCCTACCAATTTTCTCATTGCAATTTCATCATCAACAATTAAGATTTTCTTCATTTTCATTCAGCTCCTAAACAGGATATCCAATCAGACATCCTTTAAATAAATGGTAAAGATTGAACCCATATCTTCTGTACTGTTCACGGAGATTGTTCCTCCATGCCCTTCGACAATTTGCTTCACCAAATATAAGCCGAGACCGCTCCCCAGGCCTTTTCGAGTCCTCGATTTATCTACTCGATAAAAGCGATCCCAAATTTTGGGGATATCCTCCTTTGGAATTCCAATACCTGTATCTTTAATTTCAATGATGATCATTTCTTTTTGCTTAAATGACTTAACCGAGATATTTCCCTTATCCGTATATTTTATCGCGTTCTCGATTAAGTTATATAGCACTTGTTCCATTCTTTGGACATCAAGCTGAATTTGAGGCAAATCCTTATCTGTTTGCTCCTCAAGTGCAATCCCCTTCTCCAGAGCTGCTGGGGTAAGATTTTTCACTACTTTATCAACAATCAAATGAATGTTTGTCCATTCCCGTTTTAATTCGAACTTTCCTACCTGAAGCTTACTCATTTCGAATAAATCATTAATAAGAAAAGACAGTCTATTCGCCTCTTTGTTAATAATGGCTGTATACTCTGCTTGTTCCTCTGGGGTCTTATACATTCCTTTGTTTAGAATATCGCTGTAACCTTTTATATAAGTCAAAGGAGTCCTCAGTTCATGAGAAACATCCGCTAAAAAATCATTTCTTGTATCCTCATAGGCTTGAAGTTGCTCTCCTAGGCTTTGAATGGATTGACCTAGCTGAGCTATTTCATCATTTCCTTTTGTGATAATGATTTGTTCATACTCCCCTTTTGCCATTCTTTTCGTTGCATCCTTCATGATTAACAGAGGCCTCGTCAGCTTTTGAGATAGAATTCCGATTAGACCAAATGACAACAAGATCATACCGACAAAGGTGAAAATGATTAATATTTTTATCACCAACACAATCTCTTTGATAATCTTTGATGGATAATACATATATAAATGTCCATTGTTATCCCCAATGGATATAACGGCGATAAGGTAATCATGATCATTCCAATCCTTTTCCAAAACTTCACTTTTTTTAACAGTTCCGTTCTTAAGAATATGGTTTTTCATATCTTTATCTGGCTCACGTGATGATGCAATAATTTTATTTTCAGCGCTCGTAATCAATACTGATGTTCTGGACCCTTTTTCCATTGTAACGATATGATCAATTGTTTTTTGATTGTAGTTCGCTTCTAAGATTTTTACATGGTTGGTTCCTCTTGCCAGCAAATCCTGTGTTACATAATCAACAAATATGTTTGTAAATACCCCATATAAGACCAATTCTAGGATAAAGATCAATGCCAGGAATACTGAACTAAATAATAATCCCAGTTTGAGTGAAATGCTATTGATTCTTCTCATCGTTTTACTCCCGTTTTATATCGATATGAACCTAACTTCATCTGTTTCATCATCTTTCACAACTTAAATTATACTCATTAAATTTCAAGAAACTATGAAGAAAACAGGGCAATTTATTTTTAAATATTTTTTAAAATCCATAGTTTCTTCAAACTTTTCCGTTACGATTATTTATAAAGCTATCATTATATACCAAAATATGTTTATGTCATCAAACTGTACTATTTTTCACCTTATCCAACTTCGTTATCTTGTTATAATAGCCTAAACAGCAGATTTTCGAAAAATCGGGGAGACTTAATGAAAAAAGCAAAAATAATCGGCTTATCAAGTGCTTTTATTTTAGGTTTGCTTTTAACGGGCTGCGGTTCAAAAGAAGACGCAACGTTAGATGCTAAGCATAAAGAACTACCTGAATATGTCGTTAATGCAAAAGAAGAGGTTAAAGGAGCCTACATTATGGCTTCCGCGTATCCTGAAGTACTGGCATCTGTTCCTTGTTACTGTGGTTGCTATGAACTTGATGGACATACTAGTAATCTTGATTGTTTTGTTGATAGCATGGATTCAAATAACGCTGTCACTGAATGGGACGCAATGGGAGTATCTTGAGACATCTGTGTCGTAATCGCCCGTGAGGCGACTGATATGCATAAAGATGGAAAAGATTTAAAAGAAATTAATAGTGCCATTACGAAAAAATACGAATCATACGGTACGCCGACACCTACTCCAGTACCTAAATGATCCTACTTTATTTTTAAAAATTATAGTCTTAAAAAGGATGGATTGCTGACATATTTTTCATGTCAAAATCGATCCTTTTTCTATCATTCATGACCATATGTGAACGATTTGGGAATCCATTGCAGGTATGCGGCCGGATTGAGTTCTTTCACATACTTTCAACATATTATCCAAGTATAATGAAATGAACAAACTATATGGAGGAAATTTATGTATCAAATTTTATCGGAAATCAGCCATTTCCTGAGCCTTCCTTTTTTGAATATTTTAAATGAAGCAAAGCAAATTCCACTTTTGGCTGGACTTGTCTTAGGCCTTATCGGAGCACTTGCACCATGTCAGTTAACAGGGAATATTGGGGCCATTACCTTTTATGGAAACCGCAGCCTTCAATCTAAAAGCCAATGGGTTGAAATAGGATTTTTTGTTTTAGGAAAAATCGTCGTCTTTTCCGTATTAGGATTAGCTGTTTGGGGTCTCGGTCGAGAATTCCAGGATATCCTCCCTAACTATTTTTCTGTTTTTAGAAAATTTATGGGTCCATTATTTGTTGTCATCGGCCTTGTACTTGCTGGGATATTGAAACTACGATTCATTTCTACTTTAACAAAATGGGTTCCTACTCCAGAGAAAGAAGGAAAGCTTGGTTCATTCTTAATGGGTGTTAGCTTTTCAATCGCTTTTTGCCCGACGATGTTTACTTTATTTTTCTTCACATTAATGCCAATCGTTTTAGCATCCTCATACGGAGCCTTGCTGCCATCAGTATTCGCTATTGGCACATCGATTCCTGTGCTTGTTTTTGCTGGGATCGTAACCTATATTGGCCTTGATGGAGCCTTACTGAAAAAAAGTAAGAAAATCGGCAATCTAATTCAAAAATCCGCTGCAGGTTTATTTATCATCATCGGAATATTAGACACCATTACCTATTGGGGGTAAGAATCAAAATTTAGAGACTACTGAGGTGAAATCATGAAAAATATTTTAATTGTCGAGGATGAAGAAAAAGTTTCGGAGGTTATTAAAGGATATTTAGAGAAGGATGGATATAACGTACAAAGTACAACATCAGGTCTTAAAGCCATTGAGCTTTTCAAAACCAATGACTTTCAATTAGTTATCCTAGACTTAATGCTACCTGATATTAGTGGTGAAGAAATTTGTAAAATTATCAGACAAAGCTCGAATGTGCATATCTTTATGCTTACTGCTAAAGGAGCGCTAAATGATCGAATCGAAGGTTTAAATATCGGTGCCGATGAATATTTGATAAAACCGTTTAGTCCGCGCGAGCTAACTGCTAGGGTTAATGCGCTGTTTCGTAGATTAAATGGTGGCGGAGATACATCTGCTTATCTTTTTAATGATGGAAACCTCCTCATTGATTATGAAAAAAGAATGGTAAAAATTCAGGACCAAAAAATCCCGTTTACTCCTAATGAATTTGATATCCTTATTGCTTTGGCTTCAAATAAAGGAAAAGTTTTATCACGAGAACAGCTAATTGATAAAATATTTGGGACAGATTTCGGAGGATATGACCGTACAATTGATGTGCATATCAAAAATATTAGAAAGAAAATTGAGTCTGATACGAGAAATCCAAAATATGTGGTAACGGTCATGAAGGTTGGCTATAAATTTGGTGGTGAAATGTAGTGCAAACAATCCGTAAAAGATTAAGTTTTCTTTTTGTTGGCTGCTCTGTCGCTTCAATCCTTCTCGTAACATTATTTGTGAATTTTACCGTTAATACAAAGTTCAATCAATACATGGAGGATGTTCAGGACAAAAGGTTCACAAGAATCGTATCCTACTTTGAGGATGCTTATAACAATGAAGGAAAGTGGACGAACACGACTGGGATGGAATTAATGCATGAAGCATATATGGGGAACTATTGTTTAACCCTTAAAGATGAGGATAAAAAAGTCGTCTGGGGAATGAATCCAGATGAACTCCAAAACAGAGACCATTTAAAGTCCATGTTTATGCAAGGAAATGGAGTTTATAATACGAATAGTTTTGAAATTAAATCTCATGGAAAAATAGTTGGCTATATTGAAATTGGCCAGTATTCCTCCGTACTTTTATCAGAAGAGGATGTAAACTTTAAAACCTCAATTAATAAAAGCATTATCGCAAGTGGAGTTCTAACTCTGGTTATCACCATATTATTAAGCCTTTATTTTTCAAAACAGTTCTCAAATCCAATTAGAGAAGTAGCAAATATGTCTGAAGACTTATCAAGGGGTAATTTTAATACGAAATCAATTACACCGAGCAATATGGAAGAATTGGAAAAACTTAGAGCGAGCATTAATATATTGGCCCAAAAATTAAATTACCAAGATGCTCTTCGCAAAAAATTAGTATCGGATATTTCGCATGAGATTAGAACGCCTTTAAATGTCTTGCAAAATAACCTAGAAGCGATGATTGATGGTGTTTTTCCAGTTACAACAGAAAGATTAAACAATCTCAATGAAGAAGTCATCCGATTTGGGAGATTAATTGACAATTTAAATGTATTAAAAGAGTTTGAAGCCGAAAGCATAAAACTGGTTTATGAAGACATCTTATTAGATGAACTTATAACCGATATTTGTCACGATTACTATATGGCTGCCGAAAACAAAAACATCAAATTAGAATACTATATACATCCAAACGGAAAATATAATATTACCGGAGATAAAGATAAACTTAAACAAGTATTTATTAACTTATTAACAAATGCCTTAAAATTCTCTAATGAAAATGGAACGGTTATGATTAATCTTTACTCTGAAGATCAGAAAATTATTGTAGAGGTAAGTGACAACGGGGTTGGAATTAAGGCTGACGATTTACCCTTCATTTTTGAACGACTCTATCGAGGTGACAAGAGCAGAAGCCAAATTGAAGGTTCGGGTATCGGCCTAACCATCGTCAAAAATATCATTCAGCTCCACAACGCAAACATAGACGTAGAAAGTATAGAAGGAAAAGGCACCACCGTAAGGATCTATTTTAAAAAAGCAACTGAATTCATTTAATGGCTAAAATATGACATTCTTCATTTCTTCATACAATCCACATATAAATCCATTAATATAGAGTTAGTAACAATGTTAAATTGTTAATTAATATGACAAACTAGTTTAGACAATGAATAGGAGGAAAACCCAATGAATAAAAAAATATTAATCGAAGGCATGAGCTGTGACCATTGCATCAAGCATGTTACAAACGCGTTAACTGAACTTAACGGAGTAACAAATGTTGATGTTAATTTAAAAGAAAACTTTGCTATTCTAAATGCAAATACGGAAGTAAAAGATGAAGATATCAAATTTGCTTTAGATGACGCAGGTTATGATGTAGTAGGAATCGAAGTATTATAATTAATATAAGGTGTCCTGGTAAAAACCGGGACACCTTTTCTTTGAAATTAACTCTGCTGGTTTTGCATAAACTCGAAAAAAGCGCTTTGAATATCAAAGCGCTTATTCATACCTATTATTGGAGGTACTTAGTTCTTATTTGCTCTAAATCAACAGCATCTAAATTATCAACGGCCTCAATTAGACCTATTATTTGTTCATCTTGATAGATTCCGTACGTACCTGCTTTATTGAAAGAAAACTCAAGCTCCATTACTCCTTTTTGACCATCAAACTTCGTCACAACCTCTTGAGTTTCAGCATTCAAAATAGAAAAGCTTCCATCAGCAGTATCAAATTCTGTTAAGTCTAAAGACATCTTGGTTGGCACACCAATTTTTGCTACGAGGACAAGTGGCTCTAATTCATAACCAATCCCTTTAATCGTAATAGTTTGCTCATTTGCAGCATTTACTTCAGCTTTTTTTACTAAGCGATCAGTTGGTACTTTCGTGATATCGTCTCCATAAATGCTTTCCTGTTGAGTGGTTGTTTTCCCTCCATTAGATGTCCCTGCAGAAGCATCATCCGCAGATGCATCACTGTTTGAAGCGGAAACGGTTTTAAGATCATCCACAACCTTAATCGTGCCACGAATCATTCCCATCCAGCAGCTAAAGGCAAGATCTTTATCTTTTGGCGTAAATTCAATCGTGTTTAACCCGCTTTGCAGCTTCTGTTGAATATTTAAGTCCGGAATAACAATCGTATTATTACAGCCTGATAACTCTTTTCCATCGACCACCCATTTAACTGGCAATCCTTTTTGAACATAAATCTCATTTGGATTATAACCAGAGTAATCTGCCGTCATGTTTACATATTGAACTCCATCTTTTACAGTCGCTTTAATGGCATTTGCTGAAGCCGTATTTCCAGTACCAAAGGCACCAATATTCCCTAATAAAGCAGTTGGGCCAATATTCATTCCTGCTAACGCTAAACCTCTATTACTCATGATAAGCCCTAATACGATGATTAGAACCCCACTATATTTTAGAAGCTTCTTTGTATACCCTTTACTTAATAATCCAGACACCGCTCCGAACGTTAGCATGAGTGGAACAGTTCCTAACGCAAACATAAACATCGACAATGCACCAGCCATTGCACTTCCTGTCCCAAGAGCAAAGATTTCCATTGTTTGCAATGGTCCGCATGGCATTAATCCATTTAAAAATCCCACTAAAAACGGAGTTCTCGGTTTACTTTGGATTTTGCAAACTGCAGCGGGCAATTTTATTTGAAACTTTCTGAAGGCACTAAATCCCGCCATATTAAAGCCCATCATGATCATGAACATTCCGGCAAAGATTTGCATGCCTGCCTGAGCCGTTAGTGAAAGTGAAAATACCGAACCGATTGCTCCTACAATTCCACCTAATATCGTGTAGGAGACGACTCGTCCAAGATTATAAAAAAGGGCTGGCTTCATCGCATCAAATTTGTTCTTACTTTCTGTTTTTAAGCTTTGTGAAAGCATAATACCGCCACACATGCCGACACAGTGAATAGAGGTGAGAATTCCAACCATAAATAACACAGCGTAAGAGGCATTGGTAAGCTTTGCATCCATATTAAAGCCACTCGTATTCATCCCGAGCAGTGCCACTGCTATTACAACTACTAGAATCCCAATAAACTTAAAATCCTTCGAGCTTTCTGTAGTGTAGCCCGCACGTTTAACGGCATCCTTAATTTCACTGAGACTACACAATTCTTCCTCGTATTCAATTTCAGCGAATTGGCCACTAAAGTTTGCCTTTACCTTAAATAAGCCACTTAATTTATTTAAAGATCTTTCAACACGTTTTTCGCAAGATGTACAGGTCATGCCATACACCTTGATCTTTTCCTTTCTGATACTCATATGTTTCACTACCTTTTCATGTTGATAAGTAACATTCATTCTTATTACTTAAAGTATAGTAAATAGTTATGTTGATGGTATGAAGAAAAGATAGGCTAAAGTGAACAAATAATGAAAATGATAGAAATAAGAAGATACTGTAAAAGCGTCTAAGGATTGTACATATTAACTATAAAACCCCCATAGAAAAAATTCTATGAGGGTTTTATGCAAGTTCTTCTATTCTTTTCCACTAATCTAGCTTACTCTGGATTATTAAAATTATTTTTAGGATCTGGACTATAGTTTGATTTAAAATCCTTATATTCTATTTTTTGCATCATTCCCGCTGCAGCGTGATGTAGCTCGTGACAGTGCTGGACCCATTCCCCAGGATTATCTGCCTTAAAAGCGATGGTATAGCTTTCATCCGGTTTTAATAATAGTGTATCCTTCGACAAAGTTGCGCCACTTACTGCCACACCATTCTTAGCAATCACTTGAAAGAAGTGACCATGCAGATGCATTGGATGGTCTACATTGGTTTTATTCGTATAAGTGATTTGGACAAGATCATCTTTGGTTAATTTTAGTGAAGGTAATTCATCAAAAACTTCACCGTTTAGCGTGTATTGTAATGAATTGCTTTTTAGCTTTATCCCTAAGTCAATTTCGTAAACTTCATCATAATCCATATCTAAAGTAAAGCTTTCTTTAGAAGGTGTACCGTAGTTAGTAAAATCAAGAAGCTCAGGATTTTCGATTTCCTCGGTAATAAATTTTTGGCTGTTACCATCCACATAAACAGGAATTTTGATTTGTTTATTAAATTTATTATTGTCATGAAAATCAATATAAAAGCTTTCACTGCGATCTACTGTAAATTCAATATCATATCTTTCACCTGGTGATAGATTGACTAGTTTATCTTTAATAACTTGTGGTCCGTTTATATCTTGGCCATCAGTGCTGACAACTTTAATATCAGTTCCTGGTACATGTACTGCGTGAGAACGATAACCTGCATTAATTAAGCGAAGTCTTACCACATCACCTTGAGTAACATTTAGAGGGGTAATAAGTTCACCTGATTTTCCATTCACGGTAAAAATATTATACATGTCTCTCATACTCTCTTCTTCAGCCAAACTTGCTTCTTCAGCTGAATGAAAGGTTGCGGATGTTTCGCCCATCCCGGCATTGATTCCATCGAATCCATGCTAGAATTATTTTCGGCCCACTCATCAAGGATCAAGGTAAAATCTTTATCAGGCTTTTCCCAGGCTTTAGGTTCAACAATTAGAGCTCCATACAATCCCTTATCTACTTGAGTAGAGCCTTCCTGATGAGAATGGTACCAATATGTACCTGGAACATCTGCTGAAAATTTATAAGTAAAACTCTCCCCTTGTCTTATCGCATCCTGATTAAGGCCTGGTACACCATCCATAGCCGAATTCAGCGGATATCCATGCCAATGAATGGTTACTGGCTCAGAAAGTGTATTTTTTAAAGTTACCTCAACAAAATCACCTTGTGTCACCCTAATTTCTTGTCCAGGGACTTTGCCGTTATATCCCCAAATCGGCATGAATTCTCCCTTTACGATTTCAGTTTTCCCTTCCATCGCTATTAAAGTGAATTTTTTTATGGGTTGACCCGTTTTTGGACTGACGATATTATTTGCATAGCTATGTGTGCTAAGTGATATAGCTGAATTACTTGCGTTTTGTTTATCCATTTCATCGTTTGACATGTTGTCCATATTCATGTTTGAATGCTTATTCATATAAGTAACAACAGATAAACTTATTACGATCAGAGCAATAATCGCTAATATAGCCAAAGTTTTTTTCTTCATTGAATATGCACCCCTTTAAAAAATGAATCTATAATAAATTTCATGCTAAAAGAGGATGACTCTTTAGGGTCTAAGCCCTTTATTTTGAGTCATCCTCAATTAGGATTATTACATCATGCTCATTCCGCCGCCGCTCATGCTGCCGCTACTACTGCCACTGCCACTCATACTACCGCTACCGCTATTGGAATTCTGCATTTGTTGTTGCATTTGATTTAATTGGTTTTGCATTTGATTTAATTGCGTTTGAATGTCGCTTGTTTGTCCGCTCATTCCGTTCATGCTGCTTGTACCACTCATGTTGCTCATGCTGTTCATACTGCCTATGCTATTCATGTTCATGCCATTCATTTGTGTTGACGTCGTGCCTTGCATATTCATTCCATTCATATTTCCTTGCATATTCATGTTGTTCGTTGAAATAAAGTTTAAGATCAAAAAGCTAATGATCAAACCTCCAAGTGAAAATGCTCCTAATTTTAACCATCCATTACTCATATCCATTCCTCCAAATTGTTATATATTTTTGTATACAGATTCATTTCATCATTTAACCTATTCAAAGGTTATTGGGGCTTTTTTTCACCCCTTAGGCTCTTCATGTTCAAAGATTGATTTAATAACTGACCATGTTCCTAAGCCAAACCCTAAAAATAGGAGAACCAATAATAGAAACATATATTGCTGTCCGATTGCACCTAGTAAACCCATTTAAATCACCTATTTTATCCAGATTATTGCCAGTATGATGGATCCCCCAATAATAAGTGGGAGCAATAGAAAAACAATGACTGTCGTTAAAACTCCCATATTATATACTGGCGAATTATCATGATGGCTTGCACTATCATTACTTTGCTCCTGTTGTGCCTCAGGATTACCAAGCAAATCATAAATGGTAGTGTTTGACATATGCATACTCTTCATCATACTACCCATGCTGCCGTCCATCATCGCTGATTGTGACTTATACGGCGAATTCCATAAAAGAAGCAAAATCGATGCGGTTGCTCCAATATAAAAGACTGCTAATCTCCAAAAATTCAATTTCTTTTTATTGAACACGCCTACCACTCCCACGCATAAACCTGATCGCAAAGCCTGCTACAATGCTGACCGCTATGATAGGAGTAAGCATATAGTAAGAGAAGGCTAGTATTTTCCCAATCGTGCTATTCATTTCGACATGCATCGTCACGCCCATAATCGAGTTTTCCATCGCCCCCATCATACCTGACATAAAGTTCATCACATCCATTTCAGAGGGGCCGGGTTTATACATGGAAATGATGACACTACTTGCCATGAAAAAGAAAAAGGTAGCGAGAAACCAGATAAATAATTTAAACCATCGCTTTTGTATCATCTTTATTTCCCCTCCCTTTGGACCACTCTTTTTTTAGGCCATAATAGAATGTGACATTTCATGTAAATATGCCAGATCACACTTGCTAGAACGATATAGGATAAGTATTCATGAACGAGGAGCGGAAAACTGATAAAGGACATGTCGAATTCCATACAGAACCAGATTAATGCTCCTGTTACGATAAATAGTAACGTTGTAATATAAGTAAACAGTTGGTATCCCTGTTTCCCTATTACCATCCATGCTGAATTTTTCACTTCATTCTTAATCCCTCTAATAACTTCGTAGATAATTGACATAAGGGTAAGGATGACAAATATGGCTGAAGATATACGATGTACATAGTCTGCAGTGGCTATATCAAAATTTAATAACCAACCATAGTTTGCTCCGGTCATGGCGAAGCCACTAATGGCAAGCAATGCCCAAACGATGATGTACAGCCAGTGCATAACCAGATCAAATTTGATTTTCATATTAGTTTTGTCCGTTTTCTAAAGCTAGTTTTTCGTTTACTTCATTTTTATTATTTTTTTCAGTACCACAGCCTGGGCAACACTTCCAGTGGTGTTTAAGTTCAACACCACATGTGGAACAATTTTCTTTGCTTAATATCATAGCTGTATTTAACCTATCGAAATAACGACCCTTGAAATACATCACTAGACCAGTAATCAATCCAATTAATGAAACGACTGACACCAATTTTAATAGCAGAGTAAGGATTCCAGTTAATCCAAATCCTATGCTATTACTTGCAACACCTGTTGTTGCAGTAGCATGGGCCATTTCATTTCCACTGGTTGGTGGCGCCAATAGATTCATAGCAAGAACTAGCAATAGAATTCCGCCAATTCCAACCAAAATGGACAAGACTGGCTTATTTTTCAAGTAATCCATACCTTTGATTGGTTCATTACCAATGACATGCTTTTTAACAAACTTAACTGTTGCGATAAGAATCGCTACTAGTAGGGTAATGATTAACAGTTTAGACAGTAGAACAATGATCTGCCCTAATCCAGTGGCAGCACTATAACCTACTGTACTTGTCCCATGTTCCATTCCCGATTGTCCTGTGCCAAACATGATACTGAAGGCGAAAGAAAAGGCGAAGATGCCGACTATAAGGATTGTGATTGATTTTAAAATTGGGTCATTCTTGATGAGGTCCCACATAGTTACACTCCTTTTTGTAGTTTGGATAAACACTAATTATCCTATTTTTAAGAATGTGAGATTTACATTATTTTAATTTGAGCTTTTTGGAGACTTTAACAATCTGCTAATATACCCAAAAATTGAGATAATAAAAATTAAAATAAAGACAATCACTAAAGCATTAAACACTGTTGTCATGTTTATATTGCTTAAGAAACCTCCACTCATATCCATACTTGTCATCGCTGGAGATGTTTGCGCTAAATTACTAAATTGAATTGATTGCTGTGAAAAGTTATCATTGATTTTGTTTAAACCGACTACTGCCACCGCTAGCTTATTAATACTTTCATGGAGTTGCCCCATCTTGGCTTGATCATATACAAGTCCATCTTTTGAAACATAAGGATTAATATTTATTAAGGAACCAGCTTCATTAATATAATTTAATGCATCATTTAATTTAGTTTTGTTTTGTACAGTGGTGAAATACTGATTATTAAAATATTGAGCTGAATCTGTTACGCTTGTGCTTGCCATCTCTAGTTGATTGGATAAATTAGTCTTAAGCTGCTCTAATAACTGCATCCCAACAGCCACTTTGTAAACAGCTGTATGGAGTTGTTCCATTTTTGCTGCATCATAGGTAGTCCCCATATTTTCCATCGTCGTTGTCTGAGTGGTACCATCTTGAGGATACACATTTATAATGGTATTTCCTTGATTATCCTTTGTTTCAGTCGTTTGATCAGTGGTTTGACTTGTTGCTTGCTCTTGTGTTGCATTTGCATTCGGGTCTTCCGCAGAATTAGGGTCAATCGTAATCATACTTAATGACTCTTTTAAAGTAACCATTGTCTTTTCAAGATCATCTTTGTTTTGCAAAACAGCTGAAATGACTTGAGTTGAATATTGAGAGTTTGATTGTTCATTTGAATCCTCCATGTTCATTGAGTCAGTTGATGTAGTATCATCCATTTTCATTTCTTGATTAGAAGTATCAGCTTTATTAGTTGTTTCTTTCGACTGATCTTTGTTTGTTGCCGAACCAGTACTCATACTAGCCATATCCATGCTACCGATTGAACCAGATAATAAATTATAGCCAAGGAAACCTGATCCTCCGATAATAATCAATACGAGAAAAACAGCTATTATTTTGCCAAAAACACTATTCTTTGATGCCATTTTTTTACCTCCTAAATAGTAGCTAAGATAAAATATTGTTCGAAAGATTTTATCTTTTATATCTAGCTGTAGTATAAAAATTTCATATGTAGTTCAGATGTAGAAAGATGAAATCTACTACAAAAAATTTAATATGTGACTATTTTTTGACTACTGACGACATAGAAAAAACCCAGAGGTAAAACCCTGGGTTCACTATTGATTTGGTCATTACATTCCCATCATCATGCCGCCTTGCATTTTCATATTGTCCATACCCATGTTATCCATCATCATGCCGCCACCCTGCATGTTCATATTGCCACTCTGCATATTCATATTGCCACTCTGCATATTCATATTGCCACCTTGCATGTTCATGTTCCCTTGCATATTCATGCCTGGCATCGTACCATTCTGCATATTCATGCCATTCATTTGCGTGCCATTCATATTATTGTAATATTGATATTGATTGAACTGTTGAATTCCCCATAATATGACAAATGTTAAAATGATACCCGCTAAAGAAACACCTGCTAATATATACCATGCATTAGTTTTCATTCTATATTCCTCCATTATTATTATTAGTTGAGATTTTTCGAAAAAAGATTACTGGAGTTTTCCAATTTTTTTATTTTATTTATCTTGTTCTAACAGTTTTTCTGCTTCTTTCCCTTTAAAAGGAGCCTTAAATGCTGCTATATCCTCTGGAGTAAAAACATAATTTTTCGCTGTGACAATTAAACCTCCAACTAGACCTACTATAAATACGACAAAAAAGAATTTAATTAAAAATGTTAACAGCAAGCTAATTGAAGTTAAACCAAAACCTGTAACCATGATAAAATACCTCCCTCTTTATTCCTATAATTAATGGTTATTCCCTATCTTTAGTACCTACATCTTTCCCGCAATGCGGGCATACTTTCCATTCTGGATTTATTTCTTTTCCACAAGTGACGCAAGGATTTGTTACTCCATTTGCTTTTCCAATAAAGGATCCTTTAATTTCGGCAATATCTTCTGGAGTAAATAGATAGTTTTTGACTACCATTACTGCTCCCACAATTAGTGCTACTAAAAATACAAAAAATAAGATTTGTATGAAAGAACTCGTTAAACTATTAAAACTATTGAAGGAATTATAGGTATGTTCATATCCATAACCATTTCTGGAATATCCTGGCATTGTATATCTTACAGACACGCCATATCCTGTAGGGAATAAAACAGCTTTGGCAAGCCAGAGTATGATTATACCTAGAATCGAATATCCAATCATTTTGATGGCTGAATCATTCTTCACTTGATTCACCTCCTCAACTTATTTTTCCTTTCGCTTAGTTATAATGCAATTACCGTGCCAAGTTGTTTTTTCATAAAAGAGTAGTCTTTAAAGATTTTTCTAACTTACTAAATTAGGATGTTGTTGAGTTTTATACAGATACCTGTGAAATTTTGAACAGTATGCCCGTGCTTTAGTAATTAGCTGATCCTTTCTTTCCTTGAAAATTTATTTCAGATTAAATTTATCCATTCGATATATAAGTGCATGCCTGGACATTCCAAGTAACTTAGCCGCTTGAGTTTGGTTTCCTTTTGATCTTTCCAAAGCCTGTCTCACAAAACTTATTTCGACATCTTCAAAATTTATGCCCTCTTCCAGGTAAGATAAAAGAGTCTTTGCTATTGTAGAATGCACCTTTGACGATTTCTTTCGGAAGCATTGCTGCCCGAATAATCCCATCGTTACTGAGAATAACCATTCTCTCAATCAGATTTTCCAATTCCCGAATGTTTCCAGGGTAGTCATATGCCTTTAGAAGATCCAGTGCATCCTCTTCAATGGTTAATAATTCTTTATTTGTTTCATTACAATATTTAGCGATAAAATAATCTACTAATGAACGGATGTCGTCCTTTCGTTCCCGCAATGGCGGCAAATAGATTGGAATGACTTTAAGGCGATATAATAGGTCTTCGCGAAATTCACCTTTTTCGACCATCTCCTCAAGATTTCGATTGGTAGCGGCTACGATTCGAACATCCGATTTAATAACCTCTGTTCCCCCGACTCTTTCAAACTCTTTTTCTTGAAGTACTCTAAGTATTTTAACTTGCAGTGCTAAGCTCAATTCACCTATTTCATCTAAAAAAGAGTCCCACCTTGTGCCCGATCGAATCTACCCAACTTTCTTAAATTTGCACCAGTGAAAGCTCCTTTCTCATGTCCAAAAAGCTCACTTTCTATTAAATTTTCTGGAATAGCACCACAATTCACCCTAATATATGGGTTATCCCTTCTACTGCTTTTATTGTGTATCGATGATACGATTCCCTCTTTACCTGTTCCACTTTCTCCCATAACCAAAACGGTGGCATTCGTGTCAGCGATTTTTTCAATCATCTCAAAAATCTCTAACATTTTTCGGTTATTTCCAACTATTTTATTATCAAAATGATCGAATGATTGTTCCCTTAAGTATTCAATTTCTTTATTTAATTTATCGATATTTAATGCTCTGAATATTGTCATCTTTAACTCATTAATATCAAATGGCTTTGAAATATAATCAATTGCACCTAGCTTCATCGCTTCAACCGCTGCCTCTGTACTGCCATGTGCTGTTATCATAATCACCGGAATGGCACTATTAATTTTTTTTATTCTTTTTAATACCTCCATTCCATCAAGCTTTGGCATTTTGAAATCTAAAATAGCCATATCTGGAGCTTCATCTAAAAATAGATTAAAAGCATCTTCGCCATCTTCTCCAGTGACTACTTGAAAACCCTCTGATTTTAAGTTTTTTTCAAGGATCCAACGCATATTTTTTTCGTCATCTGCAATTAATATCTTCAAGGGATTGCCTCCTCTATCTATAAAACTATGCATTAAATCTTGCTGAGAGTGATTGAGTAAATTTCTCCATAGAATCAAACTCTATGGGAAATAACAATTCAAAACAGGCTCCCTTTCCTTCTTTACTTGTTACCTTGATAATCCCTCGGTGATCTTCTATTATTCTGTGAACAATCGATAAGCCTAATCCAGTTCCCTCATCCTTTGTCGTGAAAAAAGGAGAAAATATTTTTTCCATATTTTCCTCTGCAATTCCTTGGCCACAATCTTGGAAGATCACTTTTATCCACTTATTTAAAGAGTATTCTGTTGATATCGTAAGTTCTCCCCATTAGGCATGGCATCAACAGCATTAAAAATTAAATTAACAAAAGCCTGTTTCAACTGTTCCTTATCTAGCTCAGCGTATGGAATATCAGATCGGTTAAAACAAACCTTTACATTATGCTGAGACGTATATTTATTAACAATAATCAAAACATCCTCTATTATTTCATTTAAGGAATAGCTGTTTTTTTCATTTTTACTAGGCTTACCAAATTCCATTAGTGATTTAATGACCTTGTTGGCTCTTTCCACTTCTTCATCAATAATCTCAAGCTCTACTATTGCATCTTTATTTTCCTTTAGTTCACTTCTCATCGTCTGTTCAATCATTTTTATGATGGCTAACGGATTTCTTATTTCATGTGCAATCCCTGTAGCAAGCTCACCAACAGTGGCCAGTTTATCATTTCTCTGCATTTGTTCCTTAATTTTTTTTATTTCTGTTATATCTTCAATAATGATCACTAGCCCTTTATTTTTGTTGTCCAAACTAAGTGGATAGACTCCGAGCTCAATCGTAACTTCCTCATTTTTTATATAGAGATGTTTTTCAATATTTATTAGAGGTTCGCCTGTTTCCATCACAGTCCAAATTATGGTTTCGAAATCATCTCTTGTAGGGAACATCTCAAGAATATTTGTACCTATGCAGTCATTATTTACTCCTAATATATTTTTTGCTCCAGTGTTCAATGAAGTAATCAAGCAATCTTTATTTATTGATACAATTCCGTTATGAATGCTTTCAAAAATAGAGTTCGAAAAATTCTCAAGAATGATGTATTTTTTTAATTGGTTATCTATTGTGAGAATAGCTAGATTTTTCTTCTCTACTAATATTCCGGTGATTATTCCAATCGCAAAAAACAGTAGAATATCTAGTAGCTCACTAATCGTCTCTCCTGTAAAACTAAAGGATAATAATTTTTGGGGAGAGTAAATAATGCTGATAATAAGTGCTGTAACGGTTCCTCCTCTAAAACCAAACTTAAATGAGGCTAATATGACGGGAACGAAATACAATAGCTTATAAAATTGATGTAGAGTCGAATTTGAAGAACTAGAATAACTATGTAACGCGGCAATGCTAAGGATAAGCAATGCGATTAAGAATTTAAAACACCGTTTATTTTTCATTCAAAGTACTCTCCTATGAACTACCTTATATGATTAGTATAAATTTCAGTTATGTAGATTAGATGTAGAAAGAAGGTAAATAAAAGAGGCTTTTGTGGATAATTATTGAAAAAATAAAAAGCATAAGAACTTGCCTCGTGATACAAGCAAAGAAAAACCCAGAGGATTTCCCCTGGGTTTTCCCTAACACTTCGGAGGACTACATTCCCATATTCCCGTTCATATTAACACCTGATATATTGTTCATATTGCCTTGCATATTCCAACCGCCTTGGGCGTTCATATTTGGCATGTAACCAGAATTCCCTTGCATGTTCCAGCCGCCCTGCATATTCACCCCTGGCATATAGCCAGAATTCCCTTGCATATTCCAACCACCCTGCATATTGCCACCATTCATATAGCCAGAATTCCCTTGCATGTTACTATAACCATTCATTTGCATACCGTTCATATTATTATAATATTGATATTGATTATACTGTTGTAGCCCCCAGAGGATTAAAAAACTTAGTATCATTCCTGCTAAAGAAACAGCAGCTAATTTAAACCACGAATTGATTCTCATCTTAATCCCTCCAATTATTTTCTTCTTTAATTATTTGTGTTTTTCTTTTTCCTACTCTTTTTTAATTCCTTCCCACAATTCAGACATATTTTCCACTCAGGATCCAATTCATGACCACATTCAGGGCAAATACTTTTTTCTTTAATCTCTTGATTTAGATCTTCTGCTATTATTTCTTCTATTCCTGAAATTGAATTCTTTGTATCCGATTCAGCTATTTCTTTATTGAAATCATTTGTGAATTGTTCTTTTATAGCATGAATATCCTCCGGCTTTAGTAAATTATTTTTTACAATCATAACAACTGCAGCGAAAAACGCGAAAATAAATATTACTAATACAATTTTGAGGATTGAAATTAAAAAACCATTCATTCCAAAGTAATTGTTATAGCCGGTACTATAGTAGTAGCTTGGCATGTTATATCGAACTGACATCCCATATCCTGATGAAAAAAATACAGTATTCAATAACCATAGAAAAATTAATCCTAAAGCTGATAGCCCCAATATTTTCAAGGCAGAATCCTTCTTCATTTCATTCACCTCTCAAAAATTTGTCCACTCACTACAATTAATGCAATTATTGTGCCATCGTGGGGTTGATAAAAATCAGCAATCTATTAATAAAAAGTATTTTATACTCCTGCAATCCTTGCTTGTTTTGTATAAAATCGAACAGGAAGGTGTACAATAATGAACAGTTTTAAATAAAAAAACGCCATCTTTTACGATAGCGATTTTTTCTAATAATGACTATTTCTTAAAGTTTCCTCACAATAAGGACAGTATTTCCAAGTGATATCTACCATCTTCCCGCAAGCACCACACTTCTTTCTCAACGTTTCTTTACAGACTGGGCATACATTAAAGTCTGTCTTAATAGAATTACTACAATTAGGGCATTTTTTATCCGACATCCCCAAGACAGTTGTTTTATTGGCTTGGTTATTGATGAAAATATAATAAACGATCACGGCTATGATAATTAAAAATAATAGAGTCAAGATTTGGTACCCCCTCTATCTTGAAGCTGGTTGCCACATCGTGGGCAAATTTTCCACTCATTACTCTCAATTGGCAAATTGCATTTCTTACATTTAGGTGTACTAGAATGAGATAGTTTGTTGACAATGAAAAAGCCTAAAAAAACAATACTAATGATAATGATAAGATTAGGAATCAGGTTATAATTGTAAAAATAATTATTATTCCCCATCCCTCCTCCATGCATTCCCATACCCATGCCCATTACCATGCTATTAGAGGTTTGTATCGAAAAATAAGGTAAGATAAAGTTATAGACAACGATAAGTAACAAAATACCTATAAATATAGAAAATAATTTTTTAGGATTCATATAATCACCCCTTAGTAAGGTTACTCTTTAATTTATATAAACATTAATTTTAATTAGCTACTCTACTTTTATAATAAGCAAGAATCATACCAAATTTTCACAATATAATCTTTTTCATTTAATATTTTTACGGAATATAAATAACCGCACAATAACCATTATTTCAAATCTCATTTCATCCTACAATTATGAATTAAAAAATGATGAAGTTTCCCTCATCATTTTGTTAAAATATAATATTAAATTATTACGAGGGATAAGGAGATTTACCTCATCCATTTAGCTTTTTCCCACTATTAGAAAGATCGGCTGTTTACATTTGTGACGCATCCATAAATACATACATCCACAACAAATAACCAACTACAGCTACGACAACTACTCCAGCAGTCAAATAAAGTCCCTTCATTCTATTTCCTCCTTTTTATTCTAAGATAATATTTTTACTTGCAATTCCTATGCCAAATTATCGATATAACATTGTTATTGATTTTACGGTTATAATAAGCTCTATGTTTTCTAACACTAGGACACATCCTAAAGAATTGTGTAAATTCAAACAGTGCACTGTAGAAATTTGAACAGTAAGATCAACTGTAAAGAAAAAAAGCTGATTCGAAAAGTTACTTTAGCAACGATTGAATCAGCTTTCTTAACAATTTATTTAGTCACTGGCTTAAATCCTTTTAATCTTATTGCATTTAATAGTACAGAGACCGAGCTTAAACTCATCGCTGCTGCAGCAATAATTGGATTTAATAACGGACCTCCGAAGATATAAAGAATCCCCATAGCGACTGGAATACCTAATGTATTGTAGCCAAATGCCCAAAATAAATTCTGCTTAATATTATTAATGGTTTTCTTACTAAGTTGAATAGCTGTCGGCACATCCATTAAATCACTTCTCATTAAAACGACATCAGCAGACTCCATCGCAACATCTGTACCTGACCCAATCGCTATCCCAATATCAGCTTGTGCTAGGGCTGGAGCATCATTTATTCCATCACCAACCATGGCCACTTTTTTGCCTTGAGCTTGCAATTTCTTTACTTCATTCGCCTTATCCTGTGGTAACACTTCTGCAAGTACTACATCTATGCCAACCTGCTTTGCAATAGCCTCGGCCGTTTTTCGATTATCTCCAGTAATCATTGCTACTTCGATACCCATTTTATGAAGCGCCTCGATGGCATTTTTACTGCTTGCTTTTACTGTATCAGCCACTGCGATAATACCACTAATAGAATGGTTGATCGCAATATACATAGGTGTCTTGCCTTCACCAGCCAGTTTTCCAGAGGTGTCCTCTAATTGGCTTATATCCACATTGCTTTCCACCATTAGCTTTCTATTTCCAAGCAAAATGGTATCTCCCTCAATCACAACCTCAATCCCGTGACCAGGGATCGCCTTAAACTGATCGATCTTTTTGAACTCTAATTTCTTTTCTTCAGCATCTCTGACAATCGCTTCACCTAGTGGATGCTCTGAACCCTTTTCAGCTGTTGCCGCGATTTGAAGAAGATGCTCCTTATTCATCCCATTTACTGTAACAATATCGGTTACCTTTGGTTTACCTTCCGTAATTGTACCAGGTTTTATCAAAAACAATCGTTTTAATTTTATGCGCTGTCTCAAGGGCAACACCGCTTTTAATTAGAACCCCGTGCTCAGCCCCTTTTCCTGTACCGACCATGATGGCTGTAGGTGTAGCAAGACCAAGTGCACAAGGACAAGCGATAACTAGTACAGAAATAAAGATCGTTAGTGCAAAAATACCGGAACTCCCGCCTAAGAAATACCAGGCAAGTCCACCACCTAGAGCTAATGCCATAACAATTGGCACAAAGATACCGGAAATAATATCAGCCATTTTGGCTATTGGTGCCTTAGAGCCTTGGGCATCTTCAACTAGTTTAATAATTTGAGAAAGTGCTGTATCTTTCCCAACTCTTGTCGCCTTATATTTTATATAACCACTTTTGTTAATACTTGCTCCAATAACCTTGCTTCCAGGTGCTTTTTCGACTGGAATACTTTCACCAGTTAGCATCGATTCGTCAATCGCTGTGTTGCCCTCAACGACTTCACCGTCAACCGGAAGCTTCTCACCTGGCTTCACAACAATAATATCTCCAACCTCAACCTCATCGAAAGGAATAATGGCTTCTTTTCCATTCCTGATAACCGTCGCTGTTTTCGGAGCTAATCCCATCAGCTTCTTAATTGCTTCAGACGTTTTTCCTTTTGTAACGGATTCAAGGTACTTTCCTAAAGTAATTAAGGTTAAGATAACAGCGGCTGATTCAAAGTATAATTCATAAGCATAATCTTTATTTCCTGTAAAAATTTGATAAATGGCAAAAAGTCCATATATATATGCCGCTGATGTTCCTAATGCGATTAACGAGTCCATGTTCGGACTTCTACGCCAAATAGCCGTAAAGCCAGCCTCAAAAAACTTAATCCCAAATAATAATACGATAGATGATAGCACTAACTGTAAGACAGCAAAGTTTTCAGTATTCGCCATTGGATCAATCGGTTTCGGAAGCATGTACCCTAACATGTGTCCCATTGATACGCCAAGCAATGGTACGGTAAAAATTAAGGAAACAACAAACCGCTTCCAAAGCGATTTGATTTCGGCTTCCTTTCTCTCCTTATCTTCGTCTACACTTACCTCTTCTTCTATAGCTTTATAACCTGCTTTAGAAACTGCCTTCTTAATATCTGCAACTGATACCTTCGATGTATCAAACGTGACATTCAATTTTTCAGTGGCATAGTTTACACTTGCCTCCATAATACCGTCCAGTTTTTTTACGGCCCGCTCGCTTGCTTTGGCGCAGGCAGCACAGGTCATTCCTTCTATTTTCATCACTTTGCTTGCTGAATCAAGTAAAGCACTATAGCCTGCTTTACTTACAGCATTTTGAATGTCAGTAACCGTTACCATCCCTTCATCAAAATCTACATTTAATTTTTCAGTAGCAAAGTTTACATTTGCTTCTTTAATGCCTGGCAATTTTTTCGTTACTCTTTCGACTGCCTTGGCACAGGCTGCACAAGTCATCCCTTGAATTTTCAAAACTTTGGTAGCCATGGATCCAACTCCTCTATGCTAATATCTGTGAATGATTATCTTAAAATATCTACTAGCATACTGTACTAATTTTTTATGTAATTCATATGAAGATGAATGGTTCTAAAGAAGTGTTACGACAATTGTCATATTTACATGTTGGTAAAAATAAAAGTTCAAGGCGCACAGCTTATCAGCGACAAGAAGCGCCTGCCGAAATGACAATGACTTGTGACCTCGAGCCAATTGTGCTCTAAGGACCTAAAAAGAAAGAGACAGTCCGAAAGTAGTGGACTGTCACTAACATACTATTTCTTCTCAGCTAACCAGCTCGCAAGAATTTTTGCTTCGGCATCGGAAACTAAGCCACTCGGCATCATCCCTTTACCATTTTTAATAATAGACAGGATTTCTTTCTCAGATAACTTGCCACCAATCACCTTAAGACTTGGGCCTGCCTTGCCTTCAAGATTCTCTCCATGACAACTTAAACAGCTCTTCTGATAAAGCTTTTCGCCGGCTTCTGCAACTGAATGCGATCCGCCAGAATGAATTTCTTCACTTGTTAAATCTGAACCACCTAAGGCCGAAAATGGTACGAATTGAATTTCATGCGGAATTCCCTCGGCTGGTATTTCAGTAATTAACTCTCCATTTTCAATATCCCATACCTGGACGCCGCTTACCACCTCACCACCGAGTTGATAACCATAACGCTTGTCCATTCCGTGGTTTAACGTCCATAATTCTTTTCCATCAGGACTTACACCAGTGTGAGCAGGAATCGTTGTTCCAGTTGAATTCCATTTTATTTTATAAGTCTTCGTGTCTATTCTATAAATTTGATTGCCGCCGGTCGTTACTAAGGCAGACTTTCCATCAGGTGTGAATGAGATATGAATTGGCCCGCCTTCAAATTTAATTTCCTTGGTGATTTCTAACGTTTTAGCGTCAATAACAACGACCTTCTTAGCACCGCCAACTGCAACCCAAACCTGCTTAGCATCCGGAGTTAGGTTTACGCCATGTAGGCTACCGCCAACAGGGATATTTTTAATAATTTCATTCTTCTTCCAATCAAGTACCGCTACTTTATCTTCTTGATCAATACTAGCAAACAGGTACGGTGAATCGATTACTTTACCATCCCAGTACATAGAAGGAGAAATATAATCGGTTCCTTTCCCAGTTGGAATGTCTTTTATTTTTTGCTTTGCTTGGACATCGATCACTGAAATTGTGTCGCCATACTGATTGGCTACATAAAGATACTTATCATCTGGGGAAAGCGCAGAATGGTGTCCGCCTTTGCCGACTGGAACACGCCACAATTCCTTGTATGTTTTAGGATCCATTGCAATGGCATAAGATGGTTCATCATAATTGAACCAATCTACTGTGAACATAAGCTTGAAATCTTTTGTGAAGGTAACAGCATGAGTGTCATGAAGGTTTGGATAATTTTGCTGAGTACGCTCCAGTTTCGGGCCTCCAACATCGATTGCGGTTAACATCTTATGATATTTTGCATCAATCACCCAAATTTTGTTACTTGAACCTCCACCGACAAAAGCTAGACTATCACTCCCCAGCTTTCCACCTGCAAGTTTTGTTTCAAGATCCTGATCAGTTGCTTCGTCAGCATGCTCCTCCGTTTTACTTGTATCATGTTCTGCTGACTCTTCATTCCCACCGCACCCCGTAAGGATAAACAGAAAGGAAATCATTGCTAGAACTGTTAGTTTTATGTATTTACTAATATTATCCAAGTAAATACCTCCCTTATGTAGTTTTTCTATGTTGCATTATGGAATATCAAGCTTTTGTCCTGTTATTATGCTTCAAAAGTTAACAAATATTGAACAGGGATAGCGCTTTTTAAAAACTTTTGTAACTTCATATCATCTACATAGGAACTCCATAATTTCTGCATGTTTGATTGTTATTGTTAAACCAAGATGAAAGGGAGGGATAAAAAATGAAGAAAATTATAATTGGAATATTATTTGCTGCTTTTCTGATTGGTGTAGGAACAGGCGCATTTGCAGCGGGGAATGAGGAAAAAGAAATTAACAACTTCGGTCAAATGAAACCACATATGGAGCAAATGCATCCAGATTTATCTACTAAGGAATTAAAAGAACTGTACGACTCATGCCATGGGAATGATACTGACAGTCAAGAACCTCAACAACAGAATGTAGTGAATAAGCTATAGATTATAGTTCTCGAACAAAATGAAAAACATGCCTGGTTCCCCGCCAAGCATGTTTTTTATTTTGATTTATTAGTTTGGTTCGTTTAGTTACACGTACCGTGCGGACTTGCGCAACCGATTGCTTCTTGTTCGACTTGGATAGTACTATGGTCAATCCCAAACTCATCATGAAGCAGCGATTGCGCCTTGCTTAGGACTGAATCATGACTCACATCATCCGATATCGATATATGGCAGGTTAGCATCGGCATACCAGAGGTAATCGACCAAACGTGCAAATCATGAACATCGTTTACACAAGGTATCGTCATAAGCGAACTTTTTACTTTTTCTGATTCAATATTAGTCGGTGCACCTTCCATTAAAATATGGAAAGAGTCTTTCGTAACCCGGAAACCGCTGACGATGATCAAAAATGCCACGATTACGCTTGCTATTGGATCAGCTATTCCCCAATTGAAAAAATAAATCAATAATGCGGCGATAATGGCGCCAACGGAACCGAGCATATCGCCAATTACATGAAGAAAAGCACTGCGAACATTTAGATTTTCATCTTTGTCGCCCCGCATTAGAATGAAGGCAGCCGCGATATTAACAATTAGTCCAAGCACAGAAACAGAGAGCATTCCCATACTTGATACGTCAGGCGGGTTTTGGAATCGCTGATAGGCCTCAATAAAAATATAACCAGCAATAAGGATTAATGTCAGTCCATTTAGAGCGGCAGCAATAATTTCGAACCGTTTGTACCCGAAGGTTTTGCTAATTGTCGCTTTCTTTGTCCCTAATATGATGGCATAAAAGCTTAACCCTAATGCCGCAGCATCGCTTAACATATGCCCCGCATCAGACAATAGCGCCAAGCTGTTTGTAACAATTCCTCCAATGACTTCTACGACCATGAACGTAGCAATTAGGATAAACGACCATAATAACGCTTGCTTATTCCCAGAATGATGATGGTGATGACCATGTTCATGGGAGTGACCGTGGTGATGATGCCCCATAGTCCATTCCTCCTCGTTTCAAAAAATATGAATGATGATTTCAATAAAATTATCCTTTAAGGCTATGTTATTCAAACAGGCATTTGATTGTCAATTAACTTTTTGTGAAAATGAGAATTATTTTTAATTAGAATTTAGGCTGAGGGAAAAACTCATTGAAGTTTGGGGTTGGATGTGCGAGTTTTTGGCAGTTTTGTGTTCTAATATTGACAACTGAAGTAAACGTGCATAAACCGATTTGGGTGAGCATATCCACAACTAAACGTGCATAAATTTCAAAAGTTGAACCATAAATTTTCAAAGTCGTGCATAAATCTGAAAAGTTGTATCATAAAATTTTAAACTTGAATCATATCCACAATTAAACGTGCATATCAGCAAATTTGCGTGCATAAAACGTCCTAAAATCCAGCACTTTTTCTAATAACTTTACCATTTTCGTAAAAAAAGCTATTTTTTCGAGAAAAATGGCTGGATTTTCCCCAACAAAACTAATTTCTTAACCAAAACCTTTCTTTATTTTATAAAAGAATCAACCAGCAAATAAAAAAGCTGGTTTCCGTTGAACTATTGACGGAAATCCAGCTTATGTATTATTTTTGACTAGAAATTTTCTCAGCTGCAAATTGAATAATTGCTTCTGCATTATCGCCAAATGGATCGACTACTTCATGATGGAGTACATTTCCTGCTTTATCCAGTACTGCAAACCCACGCAGGGACTTTGGTGCATTTTTATCGACCATTTCTACTTTTCGGATTAACACTAAATCCTCATCTGAAACAAGTGGATAATCAAGTCCTAACTCTTCCTTCAGATCCTTGTGATCCTTAACGGATGCCACACTAACAGCATAAACTTTTCCTGGGAATTCATTAAATAATTCTTTTTTGCTCTGCAGCTCGACCAGCTGCGATTTACAATAGTCTCAGGTGTTCCCGGTAAAGAAAAATACTAATGCCGGTTCTTCCATTTTTTCAAATGATACATCTTTTCCCTGATCATCTGGGAGTACGATCGGACCATCATTTCCGCATCCGGATAGGACAATGGCCAATAATAATGAGAGTATGAGCCAAAATTTATTTCGCATGCTTTTCCTCCTAGATTGTATTCCTATTAAGTATAAAGTGTACGGAGGTATTATTTTTATGTAAATTATGAACGAACTGTAGAAAGTGAGAAAATATAGGGGTTTTAACCTAAATACGCCAAAACCGATGGAACCAAAAATGATTCCATCGGTTTATATACATGGCTTTATTTATCTCCATACCCTTGTGGATTTACTTGATGCCAGTTCCACGCTGTTTCAATAATCGTTTCAAGTTCGTTGTATTTTGGTTTCCAACCAAGAACAGTTTGTGCTTTCTCAGATGTCGCAATCAATACAGCTGGATCACCTGCTCGTCTTGGGCTGATGATTTCAGGGATTTCATGGCCAGTAACACTTCTCGCTGTTTCAATAACCTGCTTAACTGAAAAGCCTTTGCCATTTCCGAGATTGAATACGTCGCTCGTCTCATTTTTGCGTAAATACTCAAGCGCAAGCCAGTGAGCATTAGCAAGGTCCATTACATGGATGTAATCGCGGATGCAGGTTCCATCTTCAGTAGGGTAATCATCACCATAAATGCCGATTGCCTCCCTTTGACCTAATGCAACCTGCAAAATGATTGGAATCAAATGCGTCTCTGGATCATGATCCTCACCGATGATGCCATCTGGATGTGCACCGGCTGCATTAAAATATCGAAGCGAGATTGATTTCAGACCGTCTGCACCATCGCACCAACGGAACATCTTCTCCATCGCCAGCTTCGTTTCCCCATATGGATTGGTCGGTTGCGTTGGATCCTGTTCCTGAATCGGAATCTGCTTCGGTTCCCCGTATGTAGCTGCAGTCGATGAGAATACAATTTTCTTCACATTATGATCGATCATTGCTGAAACCAATGTATGTGAAGCAATTAGATTATTATCGTAATAGGCAAGCGGTTTTTGAACACTTTCACCAACTAATGAACTCGCTGCAAAATGAATAACCGCTTCGATGTTGTGGTTATGAAAAACACGATCGAGAAATTCGCGATCATGCAAATCCCCTTTATAAAACGTCCCACCCGTTATCGCTTTCTCGTGGCCTGTTTGCAGATTATCAATCACAATCACTTCTTCTCCGTGATTTAATAGCTCAACGACTGTGTGACTTCCTATGTAACCTGCGCCGCCTGTAACTAAAATTGCCATGCCCATTGCCTCCATTGCATCAATATATTATGTAAAAATAAAGCAAATTCATTCCTTTTAAGGGAGAAAATTACCACACAAGTGTACCACAAGTTACCCACCAAGAACCGGATAACATGACGTAATTTTGTTTGTTTTTAACAGATCATGCCCTATTTCATAAAGCTGATACAACTTGTACCTCTTTCTAACTTAAACCTCAGCTATAATAAAATAACACATTATTCTATGTGAATTTATTATTTGAGTTTCAATGGGGTGAATGACGATGAAAAAGATCATTTTATCAATCATAATTGTATCTGCAATTTTTGGCATGGGTGGTGCGGTTCTTGCCAACACTCTTAATGTTGAACAAAGGACATCGGTTGAAAACAATGTGGAACAAATGGTAAACCAATGCAAGGAATGGATGGGCTTGAGCAATGAGGGCGATTCCGATGCCGGTAAAACCTGTAACATGGAAATGAACAATGCAAATGTACAAGCTCCTTCCCATATTAAGGTAGACAGTCCTGATCAATGTACAACAGAGGGACAAGAGAAAGTTATAGATTAAGGTTTAGAAAAGGTTCTAACTCATATTTCCATCTTAAAAAGGCATACTAACTTCAAACTCACTTTTGGAGGATTATGATAGGTGGAACATACTGCAGAAAGAAACAATTTCTTTGCATTAGTAAAGAAAGGGAATAAATCCTCAGCAATTGCGATGGTAGGAAATGCAGTAATCGCAGCAACGAAAGGAATCGCCGCTGGCTTAAGTGGAAGTGGGGCAATGTTTGCGTCTGCAATGCACTCTCTGGCTGACGCGGTTAATCAAGGGTTTGTATTTGTCGGGAGTATTTTATCAGAAAAAAAGCCTACTCAGCGCTTCCCAACAGGTTTTGGTCGAGTGATTAATCTATTTTGCATGATTGCCGTGATTGTTGTAACGATTATGGCTTATGAGACCGTTAAGGAAGGCTGGCATTTAGTCCATCATCCCGCTGATGTTCACGGAGGATTATGGCTTAATATTGCCGTCCTGCTTATTAACCTTGCGATCGACGGGGCGATTTTACTCAAAGCGATGAAAGAAATTAATGTTGAAGCAAGTGCCAAAGCAAAAGGTTTAGGGATTTTTTTCGGTGCCTTTAAAAATGTAAGGCGTGCTGCTCCAGCAACGAGATTGGTGTTTTACGAAGATTTAGTTGCCGTTTCGGGCGCATTGTTAGCGTTGATCGCGGTCGTGATAACGGCCCTTACCAATTTCGATGCATTAGATGGGCTTACGACGATCCTAATTGGCTTACTGATGTTTGGCGTTGGATTTCGAGTTGGCTTTGACAATATGGTTGGCTTGATTGGTGTAGCGGCACCAAAGGATATCGAGGAAAAGGTCGTCAAGATGATTTTAAATGATGCCGATGTAACCGACATAAACAAGATTCGAATAACTCAAGAAGGACGTTATTACCATGTCGAAGGATACGTTGAGTTACGACCGGGACTATCCTTGGCTGTAGCCGATGACATCAAATTCCGGATTCGGGATCATCTGCTGACTGATCAGGATATTGCAGATGTTACAATAGGGATTATCGAAGACAATGGTGTGAAGGATTGGCCTCCATTGTATCGTGATGAGGTACTTGAATAGTCTAATGGGCCGGCACGCTTCCTGTGAATACCTATCCATTCAAACTGCACAATGCTTTTGTGCGGTTTTTTTATCTTTATCGATGCATAAATCCCCCTTCTTAAACAAAAAGTAAGAAATGATAAAGTAATTCTATTAACAGCGTTCCTCTTGCTTAATTTTTCAGATGGGGAATTTTGTTTCTAGAAGCACTTCCATCATTGCTTTACTTAAATCAAACTGAAGGGAAGGATTCTCATGGTAAGCTTTTTGAGGGAAAGTTTAACTGCAGCAATCATCTTAGCAGTAATTCGAATATACATGGGCTATCAGTGGCTAACCGCTGGCTGGGGCAAATTGACAGGGGGCTTTGATGCAACTGGATTTTTAAAGTATTCCGTTGCCAATCCAGTCAAAGGCCCTGATGGTGGCGTTGTTTATGGGTGGTATGTGAACTTCCTAGAAAATTTCGCCATCCCAAATGTCGGGATTTTCAACACAATTGTACCACTTGGGGAGTTTTTAATCGGACTAGGCTTAATTCTCGGTTGTTTAACAACGGCTGCAGCCTTTTTCGGGTTAGTGATGAACTTCTCATTTTTCCTTGCAGGGACTGTTTCCCATAATCCAACAGACATTTTCTTTGGAACAATTATCCTGTTCTCCGGCTATAATGCAGGCCGTTACGGTTTAGATCGTTGGATTATTCCATTCTTTCGCAGAACCATGTTTAGAAAAGGCGATGAATACTCGCCAAAAACGACTTAACCTAACTCGATAAAGAAAAAGAACAATGGGAAGGTTATTTTCCCATTGTTCTTTGTTAGTGAATAGTTTACTGTATGTGGAATGATGCGGGAATGTGCATTGGATTTTTCTTGGTGATCTTGGTCTTGTTTAACCCG
Organism: Bacillus sp. T3; assembly: GCF_033449965.1. Lineage (NCBI taxonomy): Bacteria > Bacillati > Bacillota > Bacilli > Caryophanales > Bacillaceae > Bacillus > Bacillus sp. T3. Next base: position 699,227 of record NZ_CP137761.1, on the reverse strand, counting down.
CTTGGTAATCCTTCTTTTTTTCGTCCTGGACAAACAGAATGCCAAGTTCATGATGATCGCCTTCATATAACGCACGCTGGACAAAACGCACTTCCTGATTCACGTCATATACCTCAAGCTTGCAATGAGCCCGATTTCGTTGTAATGCCTCATAGAATTCCGTTTCGTCCGTGACAGTTTGGCCGTTTACCTTCGAAATGATTTCGCCAACTTTAAGAGCCATTTTACTAGCTGGTGAATCAAGCAATATCCCTAAAATCATCAGACCATGATTTTGTTTTGAAAAATAAAACGGTAAATTCTGTTCACGGATTCGCAGTCTCCAAACGATGATTTCACGGCTTACGATCGCTATCATAGCAACAGCAATCGACGCAACTGGCATAAAGTAAGCTCCGCCAGCTAGAAACGCGATCACGACTCCAAGAATGACAACCTGTTTACCATGTGTTTTCATCGCGATTGCAGGTAAAACAGCTTGAATTTGCTGATGAATTCCGATGCCAAATGGGACGAGTAAGAGTGAAAACGTTTCGCCACCCACAGCAAATGTCGGCCACCAGCTAAATGGAAGCTGCAGAACGTCTCCAGGAATAAGGAGAAAGAGCGGAACCATCCACAATCTTTTCACCTCATGTGCACCAACACCTGCTCCGCGCTTTCCTTTAATCAACATCGGCGAGGTGCCCTTTTTACCATTCCAAAGAATCAGAATTCCCTCGGCAATAATCAATAAACCAAGTAGGATTGCTACAGCTGGAAATGCTTGGCCATTGAAATTCTTTGTTTCAATGAATGGAATGGTCCAATTTTGCCAATGTATTAAGAACATAGCAATGAGCGCAATGCCCAATGTATAAGCTGGTGATACGAAGCGAATTTTTGTTGTTAATAAAAATAAGAATGATGCTGCCGCTATAAGCACAATGGCTCCAAAAGGAATGACGACTCCTGCCGCTACAATGAAAATAGACAGACATAACCCAATTAATAAGCCATACGGAAGGAGCTGCCGCAGCTCAAAATAGGCATTTTCAACGCGGACATGAAAATTCTTTCGCTCGCGCTTAACCCGGCTAACACCTAAGTATGCAGAAATTAAAAACATTACATAAAACAAAGGATGAAGAAACAATTTTCCCGTCCCGATTAGAAATTCAACTAGCCAATCTTGCGCCACTTTATGCCACCTGCCCTTGCCTGTTAATTTCCGAAAAACACTATTACTATATATTCTAGCAAAAATCAAGCACAAAACCTATTACTAGTTTTTTCAAATTTGGGAAAAGATTTTGGATGTTTGTGGGATTAATAGGAGGATGGTCGGGGGCATTTAAGTGTGTGATTTGGGTTTATCGGTGAAAATTGTGATTTATCGGCGAAGATTTGGATATATCGGTGAAATTCAAAAATATATCGGTGAAAATAAAAATATATCGGTGAAATCCAAAATATATCGGCGAAAACGAGCTAAAACCTACTCACACCCTCTATAAAGGAAAGGGCAAAGCCACTAGCGACTTTGCCCTAATCCAAACTATCATTATTTGCTTAAATACTTCATCGCCGTTTGCAACTGCAAATCATTTTTCTCTTTGTGAAGCTCGTCGCGAATCGAATCGACCAAGGCAGTGGCCGTCTTCTCATCAATCACACCGGTTGGTTTGAGCTTTTTCACCTGCTGGAAGGCTTTTACCGCTGTTTCCGTCTCAGCACTAAAATAGCCATCCTTTCGCCCTGGTGAAAAACCAAGTCCCGCTAAAATTTCTTGCGCATTTTGGACCTGCTCATTGTTCATGTCCTTTTTCAATGGTTCTTCAAGGTTTAGGGGATGCGTTTGATACATCGCAGGCTGACTCACTTCAATGGTTGGCTTAATTCCTTTTTTATGAATCCAGTTGCCATCTGGTGTCAGCCATTTGAATAATGTCAGCTTAATGTTACTTCCGTCCCCCATTGGCACAGCCTGCTGCACAGTCCCTTTTCCAAATGTTTTTTCACCAATCAGCGCGTAGCCCTCTGTTTCATTCAAGGCCCCGGCCAATATTTCTGATGCCGATGCACTGCCTTTATCAATCAAAATCGCAACCTCGTAATCTTTTTTCTTTTTCAATTCAGAAAAATAACGAAGTTTTTCTCCATTGCGTTGTTCAATTTGGACATATGGTTTATTATCTGTCACGAGCTGACGCAGGATTTGCTCCACACTTGTTAATAGACCGCCCGGAATTGCCGCGCACATCAATGATCAGACCATCTATTCCTTCTTTTTCAAATGCTTTCAGTTCCTTTTTAAAATCATTCGCTGTATTTTCCGAGAAGGTGGTGATTTCGATATAGCCTATGTTTTTACCGTTTTGTTTTTTCATTTTAGCATGGATGGTTTCTAATGGAATTTCATCTCGTTTGATTTCGACCTTAATCGGTTTGCTTAGCCCTTCTCTTTGAATCTCTAATTTTACCTTTGTTCCCTTTTCACCGCGAATTTTCAGTGTAGCCTCATAAAGGTCCAATCCAATGACACTTTCATTATCAACCCTTAGGATTTGGTCATTTGGTTTTATCCAGGCCTTTTCCGCTGGTGAGCCTTTAAAAGGTGAGACAATTACTATTTTCCCATCGACACTGCTAACCTCTGCCCCAATTCCTTCAAATGAAGATTCTAACGTTTGATTGAATTGCTTTGCTGTTTCCTCATTCATGTAAACGGAATAAGGGTCCTCTAGTTTCGAAAGCATCCCTTGGATTGCTCCCTCAACTAGTAAGTCCTCATCAACGTCTTCAACATACCGTTTTAAAATGAGATCATACGCCTGAGACACCTTTTGGAGTTCATTGGCATCACTAGACTGTTGCTCTTTTGTTGTTTGGAGTGCTACCGCTTCCTTGTCCGACTGTTGCCTGCTATCCCACCATGACAGTCCAGGCATAGGTACCTCCGGCTCCTGTTAATAGCGACCCAGCTAATATGAGTGCTGTCCACTTTCGGTTCATCCCCATCCTCCTGTTCTCCATATCGATACATCATATGAAAACAAAGGACAAGTTATTCCCCAAATTTACCGCTTTAAAGCGCTGGGGGCCAGTCCCCCACTGCTTTAAAGCAGCGGAGGGACTGGCCCCCTCATCAAAGAAGGAGGCGCGAATGATTCGCGCCTCCTTTGATATATTAATAATTACATAGGTACATAGTTTAATGGGTTTACAGCGTTGGATTTGGCTGCATTCCATTCACCAACGTGCAATTCAAAGTGCAAATGCTGACCTGTTGAATAACCTGTATTCCCCATGTATCCGATTGTTTGTCCTTTTTTCACAACGGCACCCTCACCTACAGAGCGGCTGTTCATGTGAGCATAAACAGTTGTATAGACCTGGCCATTATTATAGTGAGAAACAAAAATACAGTTTCCATAACTGTTAGAGTAATAGGAACGACTTACTACTCCATCTGCAGCCGCCACAATTGGCACCGATACGCGATTGGCAATATCGATCCCTGCATGATATTCACCCCAGCGCATTCCTAAACCTGACGTAATCGTCCCCGCTGCAGGTCTCGTCCAAAAACCACTGGAAACTGCAGGGGCACTACCGCCGCCGCTAGTTGAGGATCCACCGTTACTGCTTCCATTATTGTTTCTGGCAGCAGCTTCTGCTGCAGCTGCTGCGGCAGCGGCTTCCACTCGCTGTTTTTCTAATTGAATCGCCTTTTGAACCGCTGCCCCCTGGGATGCTAGAATTTGAGCCTGTTCCTCTAAAGCTAGTTTTTCAGCATGAATTTGTTCTTCCTGAGCTTCGAGTGAAGATATGACTTTATCTTTTTCAGCTCTTTTTGATGCTAATTGCTGATTGATTACTTCAAGCTCTCTATGCATCTTCTCCAGCGATGCCAAATCTGCTTCAACCTGCTTCTGTTTTGCCTCAAGGAGTTGCTTGTCCTCCTTGTGCTGACGTAAAAGATCTTGGTCTGCTTCCAAAATAGTTGCTAATGCCCCCACTCGATCAATAAAATCACCAAAACTTTGAGCTCCCATCAAAACATCGATATAGCTAACGCGGCCACCATTTTCCTGGAAGGAACGTGCACGATCCTTTAACAATTCATTTCGCTTATTAATTCGTTCAGTAATTTCGCCGATATCTACTTGAAGCTGTTGGACTTCTCCCTTTTTCACTTCAATTTCTTTTGATTTTTCTACCATTTTTAAATTGGTATCGCCAATTGCTAAATCAATTCGTTTCATCTCGTCATTCAAAGCTGCCTTTTGATTTTGAATGTTGCTAATTTCTTCATTTGATTCATTAATTTCAGATGTCACGCTCGATTTTTGCTGATTGATTTGATCCTTTTGCTGCTGTAAGTTATTTAATGTTGAGGCAAGTGCAGTGTTTGCACCAACCACTGGATAAAAGCTTGCTAGCATGAATGTAGTTGCCACTGATAGAGTATATACTGTTCGTTTCAAGCTCCGTTCTCCTCTCTATGTCTCTGTACAAAACAAGCCTAGAAGCCTAGAAGACTTCTTCTAAGCTTCTTGCTTATTTATTTTTGCGAGGACTTTCACAATCGTTTAGCGATTCAATCTTCTTGTTAATTGACTTTGTTAAGTTTGTCTGTTGATTTCCGCTCAAGGTGTTCGCTTTCCGCGGGGAGTCTCGCACCTTCCGCTCCAATCAACAGATTGCTCATAAATCAACATTGTGCTTAACTTAAGCTTTCGTTTATACCTTTAAGAATTTACGTACAGACATTAAGCTTCCCCAAACACCGATTAGTGCACCCATTAAGAGAAGCAGTCCCGATATTTGAAAAATAAATGGCGAAAATTCTAGCAGTTGTACAAAATGATCCTGAAGCTTCGGCTTTAGGTAATCATATACATAATAGTAGGAAATACCGATTACGATCATTGGTAAAATAGAACCAAGAATACCAAGCCATAGACCTTCTAAGAAAAATGGCCAACGGATAAAGGCATTGGTAGCACCAACCAGTCTCATAATCTCAATCTCTCTTCTTCTTGCTACAATCGTTATTTTTATTGTATTCGAAATAAGGAAAATGGCCGTGAACAGTAATCCTGCAATTAGGACAAGTCCTACATTTCGACTAACCTTCGTAAATCCAAATAGCTTTTCCACTTCACCTTGGCCATATTTAACCTTGGCAGTATATTCAAGCTTATCGATTTTTTTTGCTGTTTTCATCGTATCAACCGGATTTTTCGTTTTTACGATAAATACATCGTTTAGTGGATTGTCTTGTTCGAACAGTTTAAATGCTTCTCCCTCTTCACCAAGGCTTTCAATAATGCCCTTTAATTCATTTTCCTTTGAGGAGAATTTAACACTTTTTACCTCTGAAATCTGTTCGATTTTTGCCCTTAACGCCTGTTGATCTTCTTTATTGGCAGCAACGTCGATATGAACACGAATTTCAACGTCTTCCTCGATAGAAGTTGCCACATTATTAAGGTTCATCATTATCACGAAAAATACACCGACAAGTAGAAGTGTGACCGTAACAGCTCCGACGGAAGCAAATGTCATCCAGCCGTTTCTGGCAATACTTCGTAAGCTTTCTTTTACATGACGGCGAATAGTTCTAATTTTCATAGCCGTATTCACCCTTCTGTTCATCACGGGCAATCTTGCCTGACTCAATCGCAATAACACGTCTCTTAATCGTATTAACGATTTCACGGTTGTGCGTTGCCATAACAACAGTAGTGCCCCTCGTGTTGATTTCTTCAAAGATGTTCATAATTTCCCATGATGTATCAGGGTCTAGGTTTCCTGTTGGTTCATCTGCAATGACAACCTTTGGTGCATTGACGATGGAACGGGCAATGGAAACACGCTGTTGCTCTCCACCAGAAAGCTCTGAAGGGAGCATTCTTGCTTTATGTCTTAACCCCACAAGGTCTAAGGTTTCCATTACTTGTTTTTTAATGTATTTGGGCTGCTCTTCAATTACCTCTAAGGCAAATGCTACGTTTTCATATACATTTAATCCTTGAAGCAACTTAAAATCCTGGAAGACGACGCCAATATTTCTACGCAATAGCGGAACTTTGCTATCTTTAATTCTTGATAAATTTACACCATTAATCATGATGTCACCCTTTGTTGGCTTTTCCTCGCGGTACATCATCTTAATAAAAGTAGATTTCCCAGCACCACTTGGACCAACAACATAGACAAATTCACCTTGTTTTATTTGGACACTGATCCCATTTACGGCTGTTACCCCATTGGGATATTTTTTGTAAACATCCTGCATTTCAATCATCTATATCACCTGTAGTCAAAGTATGTCATAGGAGCCTTCAATGAATAAAAGCTATTCGACAAATTTTTTATTTTTTATTTCCACGCGACAAATTGAACAAAGAAACAACAAAATAGCCGTCGTTCTGACAACACAATTAATTATAACATTATAGTATGTTAAATTGATGATAAAAAATATTACAGTTTCGTATCATACCTGCTACTTAAGGCATAATTTACCTACATAGGACATTCGCCTTATGTCATTATTTGTAATTAATTCACAAAAAATCCTAGTCTATTCAAATAAATATTCGACACAGACCAACAAAACTCCACACCGATATTATATTAATATAATTAATTAAAACAAATTAAAAACGCCCCAGATTATCTGGAACGTTTATGTTATCTTATTTTTTCTCAGCTAACCATCCAGCAACTGCTGATGCATCATCGCCAGTTAACTGACCTTTTGGCATCGCATTTCTACCATTTAGAATAACTGTTTCAATTTCATCTTTAGAAAGTCTTGATCCTACTTGAGTTAAATCTGGGAATGAACCGCCACCGCCGCCTTTGAGGTCAGCACCATGACAGCTTGAGCATTTTTGTGAAAATAATTTTTCCGGATCAGCACCGCCGCCGCTAGCCGTGTCTTTCGTATCATCTCCGCCACCGCCACAGGCTGCCAATGTTAATACTAGTGATGCTCCGACTAATAATCCAAACAACTTCTTTTTCATGCCAAAATCCCCCTTGGATTGTCAATATATGCAATTCAAGAATATTATAACAATTTTATGTCCGATTGAAACCCTCTCCAAGAACTTCTGCCGCTTCCATAACGATGACAAATGCAGTCGGATCAATGCTTCTTACTAATTGTTTCAATTTTGTGAACTCTGTGTGATTAAACACACACATAATAATTGGCCGTTCCGAATCGGTATAACCACCATACCCAGATAGTTTAGTAACACCACGATCCATTTGTTTCAAGATTGCTTCGCGTACTTCTTCTTCATTATTCGTAATAATCATGGCCATTTTTGACAGACCGAGTCCGACTTGGACGAGATCAATGGTTTTGCTTGTTGCAAACAAACTGAGCAAGGCATACAAACCACTCTCGATATTAAACACAAGCGCAGCTGAAAGGACGATTAATCCATCAATCACCGCTACACATGTACCAAGTGACATACCACTATATTTATGAATGATTTGTGCCGCGAGATCCGTTCCACCTGTAGACGCCTTACCGCGAAAAACGATACCAATCCCCAGACCAACTAATATTCCCCCAAACAATGAAGCTAAAAGCGGATCCTTTGTCCACGGTGCCCAATCACTTGTTAAAAACACGACAAACGGTAAAAAAATAGTCCCCACCAGTGTCTTGACTCCAAATTGCTTCCCAAGCAATACGACGCCTGCAATAAAAAGCGGGATATTTAACGACCATTGAACAAAGGCCGGCTTCCATCCTAAAACCTCAAAAAGAATGGTACTAATTCCGCTTACTCCGCCTGATGCAACTCTATTTGGCAGCAAAAACACATTAAAGGCAATCGCCACTAAGGCTGCTCCGATTAAAATAAATATGTATTCCAGCATTTTACCTGCTACTGAGTTTCCCCCGTATCCTTCTTGTTTTCTTTTCAGCATGTTTTGTTCTCCTCTTTTAAACTTAAATATAATTTCAAAATAATTTTTTATAAACGAGAGTGAGTATAGCATGTGGGTGTACCTTTGTAAATGCCAGTTAATTAGCGTGATAAAGCGATAAAGGTACTACATTAAAATTCAAGTTCAGGCTTCATTATGATGGTTTCCTTATTGGGTAGTGGTTGGCTCAAGTAGGATAAGTTCATTACCCTATTTTCTTTTTTGACTGTCAATTAGGCCACTAATTGGCTTTTTAATTAACCTATTGTCTTGTTCGGCTGTCAGTGAGGGCACTAAAAATTTTTTAATGTCCTCAATTTCCTTTTCGACGGCGTGTTAGGGCACTATTATTTTTGGTTACCTCAATTTCCTTTTCGACTGTCAGTTAGGTACTAAAAGTCTTTTTAGTTACCCTTATTCCCATTTTGATTGCTAGTTAAGGCACTAATAGACTTTTTAGTTAACTCATTTCCCTTATTGGCTGCAAGTTAGGGTACTAATATAAATCGTTGAATCATTGGTATTTCTTTTAGAGTGTGAGTTTTCATTTGGGATTATGAAAAATAGCAAAAATAAAGCCTTTGCCACCATTTGGCAAAGGCTTTATTTTTGCAAAAAAACTTTAATTTAGCTTCCAACGTAAGTAAGCATCGATAAATTGGTTTATGTCTCCATCCATTACGACTTGAACGTTGCCGCTTTCGGTGCTGGTACGGTGGTCCTTCACCATGGAATAGGGATGGAATACATAGGAGCGAATTTGACTCCCCCAACCGATTTCCTTTTGTTCACCGCGAATCTCAGCCAATTGCTCTTCCTTTTTTTCAATTTCCCTTTGATAAAGCTTCGCCTTTAACATCTTCATGGCTGCTTCACGGTTTTTGATTTGGGAGCGTTCCGATTGGCATGTTACAACAACTCCTGTTGGAGTATGCGTAATCCTCACCGCTGAATCCGTTGTATTGATATGCTGACCGCCTGCACCAGTTGCACGATACGTATCAATCTTCAGGTCTTCCGTACGAATTTCAACCTCAATTTCGTCATTAAATTCCGGCATAACCTCGCAGGAAACAAATGACGTGTGGCGGCGCCCTGAGGAATCAAAAGGAGAAATCCGTACTAAACGATGGACACCCTTTTCAGCCTTCAAATAACCGTATGCATTATGGCCCTTAATCGCAAGCGTGACACTCTTAATTCCGGCCTCATCGCCTGGTAGGTAATCCAATGTTTCGACCTTGAAACCTTTTTTCTCAGCCCAGCGCGTGTACATCCGCAACAGCATCGAACCCCAATCCTGAGATTCTGTACCACCTGCACCCGGGTGAAGCTCCAAAATTGCATTATTTTTATCATATGGCTCACTTAAAAGCTGTTCAAGCTCAAACTTGCTCAACCGTTCCGTTAGCTCGATTAATTCCGTTTCTAATTCTCCCTGCAGTTCTTCATCTGCCTCTTCCTTCACCAACTCATAGGTCAGCTCAAGATTTTCATAGGATTCGTTGAGTTCATAAAAGACATGGACCTGATCCTTGAGGGCATTTGATTCACTGATTACTGCCTGTGCTGCTTGCTGATCATCCCAAAAGTTTGGCTGAAGCATCACATCATCAAGCTCGGCAATTCGCGCCTCCTTGTTTTCCAGGTCAAAGAGACCCCCTAAAGCCCGCTAACTTATTAGCTGTTTTTTCAAGCTCGTTTCGAATATCCGCTAATTCCATCCTACGTCACCTCTAATAAAAGTTATATACTATTATAATCGTTTTCACCAATGATGGTAAAGCCAACACGTTTAATTATGGAAAGACTTCAGAAATCATGCCAGAAAATTTGTTTTTACGATAACAATTTATTCCCGTTAAAGCTGAAAAAGCAGTTCTAAATGAACTGCTTCTGCCCTACCAGTTATTTCTTTTTTACATCTAAAAATAATATATGATGGCCTTCGATTTCTTTTACTTTAAAAATATAACCGTCCGCTTCTATTTCATCGCCTACTTTGGCATCAATGTTTCGCGTTAAGAACCATCCACCGATTGTATCAACATCTTCTTCATCAAGGTTCGTTCCCAAAGTATCATTGACCTCACCAACGAGAACCCGGGCACTAAAAATGTATTGCTGCGGACCGACCTTACGAATTTCAGCTACTTCATCCGCATCAAATTCATCACGAATTTCACCGACAATTTCCTCGAGAATGTCCTCAACTGTGACAAGTCCAGATGTTCCACCATACTCGTCAAGCAGGATGGCCATATGAATCCGTTCCTTCTGCATCTTGACTAATAGATCGTGAATTGGAATCGTCTCAATGACGCGAATGACAGGTTTAACAAGTTTACCTAAATTAAATTCCGTTTTTATATCATGACTAGTCAGTTTTAGGGTTAGGACTTCTTTAATGTTAATCATACCGAGAATGCTATCTTTATCTCCATTAATGACGGGATATCGCGTATATTTCTCGTTACGAACGGTCTCCATAATTGTTTCGAAAGAATCTTCGATATCAAAGCTAACGATTTCTGTGCGCGGCACCATTATTTCTTTGGCAATCCGCTCGTCAAATTCAAAAATATTGTTGACGTAATTCAATTCATTTTTATTAATTTCGCCACCTTCATAGCTTTCTGAAAGAAGAATTCGCAGTTCTTCCTCAGTATGCGCCAATTCATGCTCGGCTGCAGGCTTTAATCCGAACAAACCTACAAACAAACGAGCGGAACCGTTAAGCACCCAAATAAACGGATACATCACCTTATAAAACACAATGATTGGGCGTGAGAATAGCAAAGCAACTGCCTCTGCTTTTTGGATGGCAACTGTCTTTGGAGCAAGTTCCCCGATAACGACATGTAGGAACGTAACGGAGGCAAAGGCAATACCAAATGATAAGAGAGAAGAAAGTGAATCGTTTACTTGCCATCGTTCAAATAAGGGATGAAGCATCCGCTCAACTGTAGGCTCACCTAACCAACCAAGTCCTAATGCTGTTACCGTAATCCCAAGCTGACATGCCGACAAATATTCATCCAAATGGTTGATCACTTTTTTTGCTGAGATGGCTCCTTTTTTGCCCTCAGCAATTAACTGGTCAATCCTGGAGCTCCTAACTTTTACGATCGCAAATTCGGTTGCTACGAAAAATCCGGTTAATGCAATTAATAATGCTACTAATAATAAGTTTATAATAATCAACAAGTTACCTTACAAATGTAAGGATTACACCTCCTGGATGTGTAAAAAAATAGGGCTAAACATGTGTGTTGATTTCCGCTACAGGCGCTCCCTTTCCGCGGGGGAGTCCCGCGCCTTCCTCTACAATCAACATAGTTTAAAAATTTTATCTAGCTAAAGCAAAGTATTAGATTAATCATCGTCACCTTGCATAAAAATCATGACATATTTTAATAGCTCAAGCAGTGAAATGAGCGCAGCAGCTACATAGGTTAAAGCAGCGGCGTTTAATACTTTTTTCACTCCGTCCTCTTCATCGTTGTAGAGGAAACCTTCTGCAATCATAAGATTTCTTGCTCTAGAGCTGGCGTTGAATTCAACTGGCAGCGTGATTAACTGAAAGGCAACAGCGACTGAGAAAAAAGCAATTCCTAAACCGATTAAAGAGAGTGCTTGAAACAAGAACCCACCAAGTAATAGGAAAGGCGCAATTCCTGAGGCGATATTAACCGCAGGAAACATGCGATGTCTTATTGTAAGAGCCTTATAGCCCTCTTTATGTTGAATAACATGTCCAATTTCATGAGCTGCTACCGCAATCGATGAAATCGAGCGTCCATAATATACCGCTTCAGACAAACGAACGACCTTATGAATCGGATCATAGTGGTCAGAAAGTGTTCCGCGTACAACCTCAATCGGAACGTTAGAAAGGCCATTCCGGTCAAGTAGGTGTCGGGCCACTTCAGCACCAGAAGCACCTGTTCTAGTTGGTACCTCGACCCACTTGTTAAATGTCCCCTTTACTCGAAATTGTGCCCAAATCGAAATTCCAAATGCAATGATGATTAAAAAATCCATTGGATGAAAAAACAAGCTTCATTCCTCCTATAAAATTAATACGATGTGTTAAAAAGACTAACTAGGAACGGGTGTATAAACTGGAAACCCGCTCCCTCACAACCGATTTAGATACTTAGTTATTACGAATAACAACGCAAAAGGTTTCATGATTTAAATAGCATTTGTTTCATTTTCAGAAGCTACTACAGGCTCTTCCACTTTTTCTTTCGAAAAAAACCAACCGCCGACGGCGATTCCAATTAAGACAACGTAGAAGGTAATTTTCCACAGCATCGAATGTGAAAACTCTTCGTTTAAAACACCTAATGCAGGGTGTGAAAGGGTGTATACGGCAAGTTTAACACCGACCCAACCAACGATCATAAATGCAGCGATTTCCAGTCCAGGACGCTTGTGGAGCAAATCAACAAACAAGTTCGCTGCAAAACGCATAATAATTAATCCAATCATCCCACCAGCAAAAATAACTAAGAATTTTCCACCATCAAGTCCACCTATGTTCGGCAATGGAGTATCAGGAAGCATAACGGCTAGTGCTACTGCAGCAAGGATCGAGTCAACGGCAAATGCAATATCCGCCACTTCGACCTTTAGTACAGTCACCCAAAAGCTAGAACCCTTCTTCGATGTCTCCACTTTTGCTTGGGCAGATTCTTCCGCCTTGCCTTTAACCAGCTTGCGAAAGATATGATTTCCAGCCATAAATAGAAGATAAAGTGCCCCTACCGCTTGCAGCTGCCATACGTCGACGAGATAAGAAATCGCGAACAACGAACCAAATCGGAACAGAAATGCACCAGCTAAACCATAAAATAGTGCTTTTTTTCGTTCTTCTACCGGCAGATGCTTCACCATAATCGCTAATACAAGGGCATTATCTGCAGCAAGTAATCCCTCTAACACGATTAGGACTAATAAGACCCAACCATACTCTAATAATAATGATAATTCCATATAAATAATCCTCCTTTTAAAAGTTAGGTTTTTATAAAAGTCACATCCCTAGGGCAACGAAAAAGGCCTCTACCGATGTGGTAAAGGCCCGAAAAAAACAAAAAAGACCTTTACTAAAAATTAGTAAAGGTCTCGCTAACAACGTCACGTTGCCAATAAAGCCGGAGAAAACACGTTTTCTCGGAATGACGACTTTACTGTCCAGCTACTCCCCTTTAAAAGGAAATATGATATTAAGATAAATGTACGGGAAAAATGGGGAAATGTCAATAATAAAATAAAACCCGAGTGTGATAACTCGGGTTTTATCTGGTGTAGCTTATTTAGGAGCATGCGCGGCACTTAAGGCTTTTTGCTCTGGTGTATCTCCTGTTCCATGACAAGAGGAACAGGCGGCAGTATCCGTCCCCTTGTGTCCATCTCGACTCGTATCCAGTCCTTTCCCAGTGACCCCATAAATACCAGTTGAACTATTATGGCATTTTATACAGAAATCACGTTCTTTAAAGGCATCCCATTCACCAGTTAAAGCTGTAAATGCCCTTCTGTCTTCATGCCCAATCTTATCTTTTAAGCTTTTAATATTTTTTGCCCCATGAGTACCATGACACTCTGCACAAGGAATATGGCCACTATCAGGGGTATTAATGTTTAATGAGCTTCCATCAGCGGCAGAAATCCTGTGTTTTGAATTGCTGTCAGTATAGAAATTTTTTATATTGGTAACATTATTTTTGCTTCCATCATGACATCGGAAGCAGAGTGCAAAATCACCACTATTCCCCGTAGCTGTTGATTTTCGGTAATGGAGAACCTTATATCGAACAACAATAGGGTCACTTGAATCCTTTGGCACGTAGTCCTTCACTCTTCTTGTATCACTTTCATGGCAGGATTCACAAAGCTGCTTATCACTGTCATACATTTCTGGAGAAACACCTTCAACAGCAGGATGATTCTCAACAACAAAATGATCATCTAATAAATTGGGATTTTCTGCACTCCAATTCAAATGCTGATTATGGCAAGCAGAACAATCTGTTGCTGTTTTCTTCACTGATGGGTCATCATATGCCGGAAAGTGGTCGTTTTTATTCATATTTTCTGGAGTAGCGGCAACTGTTCCATCATGACATGCCATACAGTAATTATATGTGTCATATTCAAAACTAGGCTGCTCCAGTTTCGTCCCACCTTTCGAATCATGGGTCCGATGACAATTTCCACAAGTATTCGAGTTTGTCGATACATTTCCGTGAGGGTCATTCAAATTATGATAAATCACCTTATTATCTATAAATTTGTTTAAATCGGACTCTCGTTCAGTAGTAAACTTTTTTATTACCTGGAAAGTTGGATTTCCTGCCTCATCAGTTGATATTGTAGGTTCAACCTGATTTTTATCAATAAGTAAAGGATTGACTAACACATAATAGGTTGTACTTGTTTTTAACGGTGAGGTTGGTGTAAATACCACCTCTACATTAAAATCATCCTTTTCAGTAATGATTATATTCCCTAATATATTTTCACCTTTACTATTAAAAACAATTATTGGATTCTTAATTGTTTCACGCTTAATCATTTTTTCATCCGTTATTAACATCTTAATACTGGTATTTATTTTAACATTATTCATGTCTTCATTAGAGATTAAATTGATTATTGGTTGTTCTATAGTAGCTACGCTATCTGATAGATTAACCTCTATAGAAGATATTTTAGGTCGAGTATTATCCAGGGTAAACGAATAAGTTTGGGTGCCCGTATTATTATTTAGGTCTGTTGCCTTAATAATGTAAGTGAAATTCCCATCAGGTAATCCTTCTGGTAATGAAAAAGACCAGTGCCACTTATCTCCTACTAATTGCGGGTCCGTCATTATTGAAGTGTGAATACTATTTAAACTAGAGTTAAATAACTCTAATTCAAAAGTAGGTTTTGTACCCGATATTAACCCATCAAATGCTACCCCATTAATAGAATCCTTATTATTTAAAATAGAAGAAGTATTATTTGATATTGTTGGTGCTGTGGTGTCAACTGTAAAGTTTAGCGCTGTTTCTGAAACAGTTTGTGAAAAATTTTGATAATTAGCGGTTGCGACAATTGTATATTTATAATTACCATCCCCTAAATCCCGGGAAAAGTATACGACCAATTTTGACCGTTTGGGATAAAAGATGCAACTGGATTACCATTTTCATCTTCTATTACCATTTCAACGTTCACTAAACCTTCAACATCAGCAACAACTACCGAACCAAATACAGTGGTTCAGGGCACCCAGCACTGAATTGCTATCAATGGTTATAGTGGGGCCTGCCGCAAAACTAATAGTAGGACGGATAGAGTTTAGAAAAAATTGAACGATGATAAAAGCAATCAAGTAGGGTCTTATTTTTTTTAACATCATAGAGCCGTCCTTTCTACTATTCCCATATTATTGAATAGTTTACTAATGTAATATTTTTATAAAACAACATTATTCACATCGTTATATTTTAAAACTACCGCACGGTAATTATAGTTCATATAGTAATGTAAAAGAATAGACAAAATGTGATTGTTACTTGACATTTTGGACACAATTTTTAGGTGAAAAAGCAAAAAAGACCTTTATAGTTATTAAGTTTCGTTCACAACCTAAATGCACACAAAAGATAAATATAATAGTAACTAAAAAAATCCAAGTTCTGTGGAATACAGGACTTGGATTTCCTCTAATATATGTTTATAAAATGATAGTCTATGGTGTTTGGACATTTTTCGGTTTTGGACTATGAACAACTTCCTCAATTGTATTGGATTGGCTATGACATGTTTTACAGGACGCTAACGGTTCAGGGTGATTCGCTTCTGACAGCGCTTTTCCTGTTACACCATAAATGGATGTGGAACCATTATGACATCTGATACAGAACTCTTTCTCTTTTGCTTCCCAATCTCCGCTAGTATATGAAAAAGCTGATTGTTGGTTTTCATGCCCTATGTTTTCTTTTAGTAGTTTTAGGTTTGTTGATCCATGCGTATCATGACACTCTGAACAAGGAATTGCTCCATCTAATTGTGATCCATCTGTTGCTGTTAATCTGTGCATAGAATCCGTTTGCTGATAGTATTTCAATATATCCTTTGTTCCATCCTTAAGCTCTTGGGTACTGTTATGACAGCTAAAACATAGGTCGTAATCACTGTCTAGTCCTTTGGAAGATGAGGATTTCCGATAATGAAGTACTCTATATGGAGCAGGCAATTTATCTAATGCCGCTTCCTGTTCGGCCTGATTTTTATAGGCTTGAGTGTTCATCCCGTGACATTGTTCACAAAGTTGAATTCTGCTGTCAATTTCCCCAATAATCTGTCCATCACTATAATTATCATTGTGCTTGTATACATAATGATCCTTCAAGAAATTAGGATTTTCTGCACTCCAAGTTAAATGCGGATTATGACATGAAGTGCAGGAACCCGCGCTTGAATAATGTTCAGAATCCGGAACGACATCATGCTTAGATATAATGCCAGTTTTAAAATTAAAAGGACCAGGGGCCACAGTCGTACCATCATGACACGCCATACAATAGCTATCATCCAATGTGGTATCCTTTGGTGTATAGTCAGGTGTTGGCTGACTTAAATTGTTTTTAGTTGAAACATGTATTCCATGACAATTTCCACATGTATTTACATTTGATGTGTAGTATCCATGTGGATTTTGATCCCAACTTGACATATCGGGGTTTATAACAGCATTTCTGACAGTGACACTAACAGTAGTAAATTTTTTCACAATTGGAAAAACATTATTTCCAGCGTCATCCGTGAATGGTGCATAACCGGACTGTGTCTGTTTTGGAATTAGCGAGGAGTTAAATATTATAAAATAGTTCATACTTGGTAGCAAGTATTGGGATGGTTGGAATTCTATCATTGAAGTTGTCGGATCAAACGTAGCTGTACCTTCAATATTAGTAAAGTTCTTATCGAAAATAGTTACTGGGCTAGGTATATTAACCTTTTCTGAGTAATTATTAAGGGAATCATTATCTGAAATCTTGATTTTTATTGTCGTATTAATTAAAACCCGGCTCATACCTTCATTTTGGAGTAAGTTAAACTCTACTGGTGTGGTTGGTGTGTTCACGTCATAATACTGCAAATAAACAGAGTCAACATGTGGACGGGTTACATCAACATTAATTTTCGATAGATTTGAAGGATTAGCAGTTTCATAAGCCATTACATATAAAGTATTTGGTTTTTGGGTAGTTGATACAGATACTGACCATTTATTGAATTCATCTGGAGTAATCGACGATAATAATTGGTCGGTCGAATCATATAAACCTATTGAAATTTGCTCTTTGGGAATTGTACCGTAAGTAATAACACCATCAATGGTTGTAACCCCATTTTGTAATTTAATATCATTGATTTTCATATTAGGAAGGGCTAAGTCTTCGGCATTAACTTTTAGCGGGATTAAGGATAAAAGAATGGTTATTAAGAGTAATAAGTAACTGCTGTGAAATATTCTGAAGTTTTGTCTGTCCATATTCTGCTCATCCTTCTTTTATGCCAATATTTTTCATATATCATTGGCTTTTATTACAAGTGTCCTTAGGAAGAATAATAAAGTTTATATAAATATATTTTTATTATACTCATATTAAAAAAGGAATTGAGTAACAGAGCAGTGAAGAATATTTGACAACTTTGTGACCGAATGTAATAATGTAAAAAAACAAGGTAACAACGCATGAGCGTCATTACCTTGTTCAATTGGATATTTTCTTTCTGAGCTATCAAATAGTAGGGCTATTTGGTAGCTTAATTATTAAGGTTGAAGTACTACTTCACCAGAATCAATAACTGATTGGCTAATTTTACCACCAGTAGCTGCATATGGCTCTAATCCGTGAGGATCGTTGTCATCATTGAAGCTTGTAGTATTCTTTAACTGTTCAGCTTTAGAGTCTGTGTGACAGCCCCAACATACTGACATGTTAGTGAAACGCTTAAGAGCAGAAGAAGCGTTTTTGTCTAATAGGTAATCAGTTGCTTTAGCATTGTCACCTTCGAATTCCCCACCAGGAGCAGTTAATGATGCAAGAGTCTGGTTATGAGCATCCATCATGATAGTTACATCAGTTCCGTGAGCATAGTGACAGCGTACGCAAGTATAAGAGTCACTGTCTGTGCTGTGACGGTATGCTGTAGAGAATGTACCAGTAGCAGAACCAGAGTGAGCTAAGTAGTCAACGTGACATGTTGCACAGTATTGATTTAACTTAACACCTTCACCTTTGAATTCGCCAGTACCGTTCATTAAGCTAGTAGAATCAGATTTATAAATAGGTACTCCATTTGTTGCATCGCCGAATTTAGCAATTAATTGAAGGTCAAGATTTACTGTGTAAGCCTGACCTACATCAGCTGTTTTAACATCATCAAGGTAAGTGCCTGTTGAGTAAATAAAACCTTTATTAAATGCAATTTCAGAGTTTCCTAATTCATTATCGTGGAAGTCAGCGATATAAACGTAGTCTTTACCGCCCTGGCCATCATCAATAGCCCATTTTTGGTCTTTATCATCAACTACTCCATCAGGAGTTCCTGCAGTTGGACCAGTTACGTCAGTTGGCTGTTTATAGAAACGAGTATAGTAGTTCTTAGGAGAACCATATACATATCCGTATAACCAAGGATTTTTAGATTTTACCCAAGAAGTTCCTGATTTTTCCATAACAGTAATAACAGTTGTTGTAGCAGGGTCAGCTCCGCCAAGGTCAGCAGCAAGTAATGAGAAATCTGAACCTTTACCTTTAACAGCAATATAATTGCTATCTGTTACAGCAGATGTAGCAGGTTTAGCAGTGAAGTCATATACTGTTGCACCTTTAAGACCGATACCACCGTCAGCTTTCTTAGCTAGACCCATTCCATTTGGATTGTAGTGTAACAAACGGTCAGAATAAGAACCGTGTGGGCTGTGACAGCTTGCACAGTTGAATTCGCCTACCCAAGTACCAGAGTTTGCAGCACCGTTACCACCAGGAGCAGCTTTGATTTGAACAGATCCGTCAGCTAAGTGAACAGACATGTTACCTTGGTGTGTACCACCGAAAGTACCAGCATTAGATGCTTCAAATACGTTGTAGAATCCTAATGTACCATCGTGACAAGCAGTACAAGTGTTGTAAACACCGTCTTTGAATAACAAACTCTTAGATGCACCTGTATGTGTTTGGTGACAGCTTGCACAAGAGTTTGTGTTGTTTTGGTATTCGCCGTGTGTTCTGTGGTTGCCTGTAGTACCGTCGTTTTTAACCATGTCTTTTGACTTGATTACTTTACCAACAGTAGTACCATCATTAGTTGTAACACCTAGCCCTGATTGGTTAGCGTTGGAAAGTGTATTGTCTACATCGTTAGAAGAAATATCAGTGTTTGACTTAGATTTTACATCGATAGTAGAAACTCCAGTATCATTAACACCGCCATTAGTTGTAACTTCAACAGTATAAACCGTGCTGTGTGCAAATTTACCAGAAGCTGTGTAAGTAGTAGTTGCTACAGTTTGTGTATCAACTACAGTTGCACCATCTTTAACTGTAACTGTATAACCAGTTACGCCTGTAGCTGTATCAGCATTCCATTTTGCAGTTAAAGTTGCAGCATCATTATCCAAACTTGCTCTTAAGTTTGTAACACCAAATGCAGCAGCCATTGCGCTTGCACTGAACAATAGAAGTAATGCTAGTGCAGTCAACAATGAGAAACCTATCTTTCTCTTTGACATTCTAAAAACCTCCCTAAATCTTGTTTGATTTTTTCTCTCTCTAGTAAATTCTTAAGAATACATTCTATCGCTAATTCCAGGCATCACCACCTTTAAGGACTAACTATTTATCATGATTTTAATAATAAATAGCTACGCGTTGATTTAAGGTATCGGTTATATATACATGATCGGTGTCATCCACAAAAAGTCCATTTGGCAGGTAGAATTGCTCGTTTGCGTCACCCATTCCACCAAATTCAAAGGCTTTTTCACCTTTAGCATTAAATCCAATAACATAATGCGTCATATTATTTACGATGTAAACGATTCCCCGAGAATCAATACCAATTCCACGAGGGTTTACAAAAGTGGAGCTCCCTTTACCATCTTTTGATCCGTTAATTGTATTTTTATATTTTCCTTCTTTATTAAAGATTTCAACACGTTGATTACCTGAATCTACGACATAAATATTACCGTCTTTATCAGCAGTTACAGCATTAGGAGCTCTCAATTCACCGTCATTTTCACCAGATTTACCGACAGTAAGTAATAACTTCCCTTTTAGATCAAACACATAAACTTGACTGTTTTCGATATCAGTTACATAAAGCTTGTTCTCTATGATACGTAAACCACCAGGAGACTTTATTACATTGCTACCATTTTCTTTAAAGTAATCGATAAATTTTCCTTTTTTATCAAAGATAGAGATATTTCCGTTATATAAGTCTGCTACATATACATTTCCCTTTTTATCACCAGTTACTCCATACGGGAACATAAACTCTCCCTTAGCGGAGCCTTCTTTACCAAATGTAGAAATTGGTGTTCCGGGTAGAGTCGAAGATTTGAACACGTTTATTCTTTGTATCAGAAACGTAGATAAATTCACCAATTTTTGCGACATCCATCGGTTTATCTAAGGCCTTATCAAAATCACCATATATTAGTTGACTAAAAGCAGGAGGTCCGTTTCGGTCAACAATACTTTTTGCTTTTTCTACTTTATCTTGTAAATTTAAGAAGTAAATAGCTACAAATGCGATGATCGTTAAGCTGACGATGACACCCATCCATTTATAGACTGTTTTTTTCTTCACATGTTCCAACTCCCTTTAGTCATGTAAGTTATTTTTTATTAACTCGATCTAGGCCAGCAAGCGCTTCTTTGTGTAAAGGGTCATAGGTCAGAACATCTTTATAGATATCAGCAGCCTCTTTCTTCATTCCTTGATCCTCTGAGAGCCGGCCAATTTGATAGATAATATCTGTATTTCCTGGGCATTAATTCATTTGCTTTGTTAAGAGCTTCAAGAGAATCCTTATACATTTTAAGTTTTCGGTAGATTGTCCCCATTTGGAGTTGACCCTTATAATCTCTTGGGTTAATTTCCACTGTTTTTTGTGCTGCCTTCAAAGCATCATCAAAGCGATTTTCATCGTTATATACAATTGATAGATTTAAGTATGCATCATAGTTTTTCTTATCCAGATCTAATGCAACTTTTAATTGTTTAATTGCATCATCGTTTTTACCCTTTAAAAAGTAGGTATATCCAAGATTTACTCTTAATGCTGGGTCATTTGGCTTTGCATCGACTTTATCCTTATAGTAGGCAAGTTGCTCGTTAATACGATTCATATCTACATCAGACCAAAAATATTTATTGCTTATATAGTATCCTGCTCCTACTGAAACACCGAGTGTAAGAGTTAAAATTAATAACGCCTGCCACCATTTAAAACGGTCATTTTTCGGTGATTTTCCTTTTTTTCATTTGATTCAGGTTGTTTACCTGAATCCTTGGAGAGTTCATTTGCAGTACTTTCCATAAGAGATCACTCCTCATTGTTCTCGGTATTCTCAATGTTTACTATATTCTTTGCGCTTTCTTGAGCATCCTTATCAATATGACAACTACCGCATTTAGCTTCGTTATGACATTGATAGCAGCTTCTAACAAGTTTTTGATTTGGACTCACTTCGATTGGATGCCTGTCCCTCCAACCTATGCTTCTTGCATGACTACTTGGATGACAGGAAGCACAAGCAACAATATTTATCGGAGAGTCACTTTGTTTTTGGATACTGTGACAAGCAGTACAACGTTCTTTATTTTTTTTCGCTTGCGCCCCATGCTCTGTCACAAAATATTTTGTGTGACTTGCTGGCCGCTTACTATGGCAATCACTGCAGAAGGTGTTTTCCTTGGCATAATTGTACTGGTTCTTTTTCTTTGGTTGTACTTGGTTACCATTTAGGATTTTTTTTAGAGTTGATTCCTCATCATAGCCCTCTATTGGTTTAGTTGACATGTCCTTATGGCACATATTACATTTCTGGAGATCTGTTGCAGCCTGTTCGCCATGAGTTCCTAGTTTAAAATCTTCTTTTTTATGGCTTTTTGGAATCATTCCTGTAGTATGGCAAGCTGAACATTCTGTAGTCACCTTCCGTGCTCTATGGCATTCCATACAGCTTTCCATATCAGGCTTTACAAATTTCAAATCACTCATCGCAACTGTACCGACTGTATCATCCCATTTATCATAATCAGCCTGAAATGTCATTCTACGATCAGAGATTTTTCCATGAGCTGTACCACTGTGACACTGAATACACTCAACATCTTTTGCTTTATGTTTGTCATGGGGAATGATAAGATCCCCTGATACACTGAAGTTTCGGGTATTTATATTGTGACACCTTTCACATGCTGAATCTGGTATTTCTTTTGGCATTCGGATTGGAGCAACATAGGTGTTCGTTTTTTTCTTATACACCTGCATCAAACCATTAGCTTTTGCCTTGGTAAAGTTCTCAGCACCTGGGCTAATATGACACTGTACACAATCAACTTCGCTATGACTGGATGCTTTCCAAGTATAAAATTCAGGTTTCATCTCGTGACAAGAGGAGCAGAATTTTGAACTTGACGTTGATTCTACTCCTACATATCCGAGTGCAATAAAAACAGTGATAAAAACCAGGATCAAGGTCATTGCTTTTATCACCTTATATTTCGTCAGCTGGGGAGGGGGGTCTGTTCGATCTGTTCTTCTTCCATCTGAGTTCCCTCCTATTTAAAGCGGTTAATCGTTAAAGCTTTTCACTTTTAAATCCAGTTCTATGACAGAATTGACAATAAACATCTGTTGGCGCCTTGATATCGGTTGATGCCTCGTTTGGCTTTTCTTTGTCGTGACAGACGTAACAATTATCCTTCGCTTCGTTTGTTTGTGCCTGTGAAGCATGTGCCGTTAACCATGTGTCACTATCGACGTGTCCTGGAGGACGGTTTGCGTGACATGCGCTACAGAAATGGTTTTGGCGAGATTCACTTTTGACAACAAGGATATTCTTTGTATATTTTTCTTTATCTCCGCTGTCCATTAGTAACTTCTGAATATCTTGTTTTGCAAACTTCTTAATCCATTTTGAATCTTGGTGACAATCCATACACTTATCTAGTTTATCTAAAGCAGTACCACCGTGACTTTGTGCCCATTGTTCGTTTTGATGGTTTTTAGGTGTACTCACTTCGATATGACAAGTTTTACACTCCATTGATAGCTTTACATCTATTTTTTGTTTACCAATGGCTTGGAGGATAATGTTTTGCGTTTTATCATGACTAATTTTTTCAGTTTCAGCAGCACTTACCTCAGTAGCTTCTGCTTCATGTTCTTCGCCTTCTTTTGTAGCTTCTTTTTCATCATGCTTTTTACCATGGGTGCTCTCAGGAAGACTATACCCAACATCCTTCCAAGGCTTTTTGCCCTGGTTGACTTGATCGTGACAGTCAATACAGGTTCCCATATTAGGACGCATATACTGTTCGCCCATCAATTTTTCAGCATTGTCTGCAGTCCAGTAATCTAAGTTTTCTTGAGTGTTAAGTCCACGTTCAACCGCTTTGGCGTGAACAACCCCACTATGACATGTGATACATGGGATTCCCTCTTTAACATGACCTTTATGATTTACTTTCAGGTCACCAGTTGCAGTAACTAAACGGTTTTGCGAGTGACATTGTTCGCAGTTTTCGTTTAATACTGGCACTGTTTGTGCAATTGGGTTTGGTGGTCCAACAACGTGATAGTAAACTTCTTTTAGTGCTTCGACTTTATGGACTAAAGTATTACCGATACCTGGCTTCACATGACATTGTACACAAGAAATTTGGTTGTGCGCACTGGCTGTGAACGTTACATGCTCTGGAGCCATCTCATGACAGGTTTTACAAAATGTTGGAGTTGAAGTAGCTGCGACAGCTCCGTACATAACTCCTAGTAATGCAATAAAAGCAAATAATGATACAAATAGAGCCTTCCAGCGGTTAACAGGATTCTGCCAATCTATACCACGGAACTTCCTCCAAAGTCTTCGGACCAGACCGGGTTTCTTTTCCCCTGGATTTTCTTCTTGGGTCTTTTTCTTTCTCCCAAAGGCCACTGATGTTCACCCTTTCTGATGTTAATCATATCTTGTTATTTTTCTATGTTTTTTACCTCTCTAAAGTTAGTATCTTACTTTGTAAGGGTTTTTTCCAATGGACAATTTGTGAAAAAAGATGCATTACTTTTTATTTAGTTTTTACACATTCTAGTAAAAAAGGTGGAGATTAAATAATAAAATTGAAACCGCTTAAACAGGAAAGAAAGCAACGCGATGACGGTGTTAAATACTTTCCTAATAAATTATTTCACTATCAAAATCATACTCAAAAAAAACTCACAAAAATCACATAAAAGTGACAGAATGGAAACAATTGTGTCTACTCTATGTGAACAAAAACAAGAGAGATGAATGGAGTAGTTTTTTATATAGTAGTTTTGAAGGTTCAACTAAATAATGCTTAATCAATTGAAAAAAATATTCAGAGATAATAAAAGAGCAGGATTGAGCGATGAAGAAGATCATCGTTCAATCCTGCTCTTTAGTTATGTGGATTTTAATAATCAAAAAGTTTGGAGCAATCGTACACCATTCAGAGATTGAGCCACTAAAAAAGATAAATTCACAAACTTTTTGTCAAATAAGTGAAGTGTGTTTTTTGTGAAGAAAATGTTCTCTATTGTTGTAAAACATGATTACCTTTTTACTATTTTACACTTGCAATAGTCTCGCCAACAAATCCGTTTTTATGACAAAACTGACAGTATACGTCCGAAGGTGCTGTGATTCCCTTGCTTGGTTCAGGCTTCTCAAAATTATGGCATACATAACAGCCTTCACGGGCTTCCTTTGAGTCTCCTGCCATTCGATGCGTGTCTGTTAACCAAGTATAACGGTCTAGATGATCATCAGGTCTTGAAACAGAATGGCAGGTAATACAGAAATCGTTCTTGCGGGATAACTCTTTTATTGAAATAGGATATTGAACACTTTTTTCCAGTTCTTTATCTTCAGAAAGCAATTCTCTTATATCCTGTTGCTTAAATTTTTTAACCCATTTAGAGTCCTGATGGCATTTTAAACATTCATTCAAATCATTTAATGCAAAGTACCCATGGCGTTTCCCCCATGTTTCTTCACCATGATTTTTAGGAGTATTAATTTTTTGATGGCAGACGAAACAATCCATTGAAATCTTTACACCGTCTTTTTGGTGGCCGAGAGCCTGAAGGATTATTTTTTGTGTGTTTTCCGGAACGTCACGTTCAAGGACTCCCGCTTCCATTTCCGGTGTGGGCTTGAATGCAGAAATGCTATCACTATCTTTTTTTTCTGCAGGATTTTCTGGTAAGCTATACGCAATATCCTTCCATGGTTTCTTCCCTTGATTTACTTGGTCGTGACAATCAATACATGTTCCCATATTTGGTCTGACATATTCTTCATCTATTAGCTTTTTTGCGTTTGCCGTCGTCCAGTAATCATATGTATTTGATCTGTTAATACCTCTTTCAACCACTTTAGCGTGAGCAACCCCGCTATGGCAGGTAATACATGGGATACCCTCCTCGATGTGGCCATCGTGATTAACGATTAGGTCCCCGGTTGCGGATATTAGGCGATTTTTCGAATGACACTGCTTACAATTTTCGTCTGAAACAGCGACGGTTTGAATAATCGTATCCGGCGGTCCAACAATATGGGAGTAAACTTCCTTTAGTGACTCTACTTTATGTATGACTAAATTAGCTGTTCCAGGTTTAATATGACACTCAGTACATTTTATTTGATTGTGAGCGCTTGCTTGAAAAGTCACATGCTCCGCTGCCATTTCATGACAAGTCGCACAAAAAGGGGGAGTGGAGGTATAGGAAATTGCTCCATATATTAGACCTAGTAAAGCAAGAAATGCGGTTAACGCAGCAACAATTAGCTTCCAGTGATGTAAGCTTTTCTTTTTTTCTCGGCTATTTTTATATTCCTCATGATTTTCAGTCCATTCGACGGGTTTTTGATCTGGCTCAATATTCTCCTTTTTTATCCAAAAAGCCATAACAATCCCCCCTTATAATCATATTTTACCAAAGCTAGTACTCTCCAAAAAGACATTTTAGTAAAATAGTACCACAAAAGAGCGGTTTGTTGTCTCTCTTTTTTATGAAATTTCTCGCTATGTAAAATGCCATTCTACAGTGCTAATAAGAAATACACCATTGAATATATTTTTAAAGGAAAATAGTATTCAAATAAAAATGGAGAAACAAATAAATATAGTGTCCTCTTAACATGGACATTGTTTTAGTCAATTCGAAGTGGAGGTTTTTCCAAAAAGTAATTAAAATACATCTTTCTATGGCTGCGCTGCAACAGAACCAGATTTGTAGTAACTAGTATTTACGAAAAATGTATTGTCATGATGACAACCCCAACATATTGACATGTTAGTATAACGTTTTAGAGCAGATGAAGGATTTCTATCCAACATATAATCTCTCGCCAAGGCAACCCGTACGGATTTGATTTTTATATCCGGGAAGTAAGTTGGATCTGTAATAATTTCGTTAACCGTTTCCCCCGTGCATCTTTCATTAATGTAACATCCGTTCCATGAGCATAATGGCAGCGTACACACGTAAATCGGTCTGAAATGGTTGTATGTCGGTACGCATGGCTAAATATTCCTGTTAATGAACCAGATTTGGCTAGATAATCAGTGTGGCACGAAGAACAAAATGCTGACATCGACTTTCCTCTACCATCATTAGCGGACCAAAGTGTTGAAACATTTGTTGTTGTAGCATGAAATGCTGAATATTTTGGATCTGTACTTGTTTGAACGTCAAGCTTAACTACATAGGCACGTGAAATATTTGCAATTAAAATATTTGATGGAAACACTGCGTCTGCATCATTTGCCTTAGCTGCAATAAAGCCATTTCCAAGAATGACCCCTTCTTTTAGCAAATCGGCATGGAGCAATTGAGGGGAATCAGCGGATTCATAGAATGCGGTCCAATATAATTTACCTAACTTTAGATCCCAGTCAAATCCAGTTAACCAAGGATCTTTTTCAGCAACATAGGTTGTGCCATTCTTCCTATAAAGTTGAATAACTACATCTCCTTTGTTTAATCCCGTCTTAACATACTCCAGGTCCCACAGAAGCATTGGGATAGGATATAGAGGGATCGCTCATTAAGGTAGTTTTTAATAAAATGTAACTGGCTGTAGCACCCGTAAAAGTTTTTACTACCGGGACCCCAACCAATCTTTTCCCACCCTTATCAGCGGTTACATTCCCCATATTATTTGGATTATTTATTAATAAACGGTCAGAGTAGGACCCGTGGGGATTATGACAGCTGCCACATGAAAAATTAGCGGTCCAGTTATCTTCTTCACTTTTGCGGTTTCCGCCTGGAGCCGCTTCATTTTTAAGAGCTGAGTTTACATTGTGAATCGACATATTCCCAGAATAAGAGCCACCGAAACTACCAGAAGAATCATTTCCAGTAAACACATTATAGATTCCTAAGGAACCGTCATGACAGGCCGTACAGGTTGAATATACCCCATTATGGTAGAAATAGTTGCTAGAAACCGTTGTAAGAGGTTCATGGCAGCTTCTACACGAGTTGGTGTTGTTTTGAAATTCAATGTGAACGCGGTCTGAAAAATCCTGTCCATTGACTTGTGAGGTGGTCTCAGTTCGATTAACGGTTTCTAGGATGGTAGGCGACATCACTTTGGCAACAATTATCAGCATCAACACTAAAACAATAATTACGCTTAATGGAAATTTTAATTTTTTCATTTCCAAAAGCCCCCCTTCTCAAACTCCTTGTTCGTTCAGGAGATTTTGAGATGACAAAAAGGGGCACAACTCTGAATCTCTAGTTGTGCCCCTTAGTTAAAGCAGTTTGGATATTATGAATTATATTTTAAAGTTTTTCACCCTTAAACCCAGTACGGTGACAGAATTGACAGTAAACGTCAGTTGGCGCTTTAATTCCTGTCGCATTTTCATCCGGCTTTTCTCGATCATGACAAACATAGCAGTTTGCCTTTTCTTCGTTTGTTTGTGCCTTTGGTGCGTGGGCGGTTAACCAAGTGTCACTATCGAGATGTCCTGGAGGACGGTTGGCGTGACACGTACTACAGAAATGATTCTGGCGGGATTGATCTTTAACCTGAATCATATTTGCAGTATATTTTTCTTTGTCAGAACTAGTATTTAATAATTCATCAATATTTTGTTTTCCGAAATGCTTAATCCATTTTTCATCTTGATGACAATTCATACATTTATCAAGTTCTTGGAAGGCGTAGCCACCATGATTTTGATTCCATTCAGCAATATCATGGTTTTGTGGTGTATTAATTTCTTGGTGACAGGTGAAACATTCCATTGAGAGTTTTACATCTGTCTTTTGCTTCCCGATAGCTTGAAGAATAATATCCTGTGTAGCCTCTTTGCTCTTTTGCTCTTCCTCTGCTGCGCTTAGTTTCGCAGCCTCTGCTTCATTACCCTTTGTCTTATCACTGTGTCCCTCAGCGTGAGGATTTTCAGGCACTCGGTAAGAATAATCCTTCCATGGTTTTTTACCCTGATTCACTTGGTCGTGGCAATCAATACAAGAACCCATATTCGGCCTCATATATTTTTGGTCCATTAGTTTATCAGAGTTTTCCATCGTCCAAGCGTCATACGATTCAGAACCATTAATTCCACGTTCAACAACCTTTGCATGCGCCACCCCACTGTGACATACAACGCAAGGGATTCCTTCTTTGATATGTCCTTCATGGTTGACGATAAGATCTCCAGTTGCCGTTACTAAGCGGTTCTTTGAATGGCACTGTTCGCAGTTTTCATCCAATACAGCCACGGTTTGGACAATCGGATCTGGCACACCGGTAATATGATAATATACCTCTTTTAAAGAACCAATCTTATGTAAGACCATTTCAACATTCCCTGGTGCAATATGACACTGGACACATGTCACTTGATTGTGAGCACTTTTTTCAAAGGTAACATGTTCCGGCGCCATTTCATGACACGCCTTACAGAAGCTTGGACTATTGGTAAATGCGATTGCTCCACCAACAAAGGTTAATCCGAAAATGACAATAAATAATGAAACAAATAATAACTTCCAGCGATTCACTGGATTTTTCCAATCAATACTTCTAAATTTCCGCCAAAGCCTACGGATTAAGCCTGGTTTTTTCTTACCTTCAGGATTTTCTTCTGGAGGACCCTTCTTCTCTCTTTTCCAAAAAGCCATGATCATCACCTCTCTATAAATCTAGAAACGGTAAAATTATCTCTCTATAACAATAGTATCTTACAAGATATGGGTTAATTACCAATGTATATTTTGTGAAAAGATGCTCAATTCAGATAATTATACTTTTAACATTTTAAAAACGATATTAACCTAGATAAAGGTAAAAAAGTAGTTTGGTTCCATTATTTGAATTTTACTGGTGAGTTAAATTGTGAATAGAATTCGACTCTTATCCTTATATATTTATTTCTTCATATAATCTTTACATAGCAATTGCTCAGCAAAGTTGTCACCCTATATCGGAAGTGATAATATTAGTAAGAAATTACTCGATTTATTTTAAAAGGATTCTACTTAAGCTTTGGCGAATCCTACCATCAATAACGGTTTTCCAATCGAATAAAGGAGCGTTAATGAATGCTTGGAATTTTAAATAAAGTGTTTGATCAAAATAAGCGCGACTTAAAACGCTTAACGAAAAAAGCGGAACAAATTGATGCACTTGCGAGTCAAACAGAAAAACTATCTGACGACGAGCTTCGCGCAAAAACAGCAGAGTTCCAGGAGCGTTACCAAAAAGGTGAAACTGTTGATGATCTTCTAGTAGAAGCGTTTGCAGTTGTCCGTGAGGCGGCTCGTCGCGTTTTAGGTCTATATCCATACCCAGTTCAATTAATGGGGGGTGTTGCTCTTCATGAGGGGAATATTTCCGAAATGAAAACAGGTGAAGGGAAAACGTTAACCGCTACGATGCCTGT
Organism: Bacillus sp. T3; assembly: GCF_033449965.1. NCBI lineage: Bacteria > Bacillati > Bacillota > Bacilli > Caryophanales > Bacillaceae > Bacillus > Bacillus sp. T3. Next base: position 669,038 of record NZ_CP137761.1, on the reverse strand, counting down.
ATATTTAAATGCGGTCACTGGAAAAGGTGTTCATGTCGTAACCGTCAATGAATATTTAGCTAGTCGTGACGCAACTGAAATGGGGCAGCTATACGAATTCCTTGGACTAACTGTCGGCTTAAACCTCAACGGAATGTCAAAGGAAGAAAAGCAAGCAGCCTATGCAGCAGACATCACATATGGAACAAACAATGAGTATGGCTTTGATTACCTACGGGATAACATGGTCCTTTATAATAACCAAAAGGTTCAACGGCCGCTTCACTATGCCGTCATTGACGAGGTTGACTCCATCCTAATTGATGAAGCTCGGACACCGCTTATCATTTCCAGGTTCAGCACAAAAGTCAACGGCATTATATATTCAAGCTAATGCTTTCGTCCGTACATTGAAAAAAGAAGCAGACTATACGTACGATGAGAAAACAAAAGGCGTCATGCTGACAGAGGAAGGAATCACCAAGGCTGAAAAAGCATTTGGAATTGATAACCTGTTCGACTACTCACATGTTACGCTGAATCATCATATAAATCAGGCTCTAAAAGCGAATGTCAGCATGCATCTTGATGTGGACTATGTTGTCCAAGAAGGCGAAATCATCATTGTCGACCAGTTCACCGGCCGTCTTATGAAAGGGCGCCGTTACAGTGAAGGCCTGCATCAAGCCATCGAGGCAAAAGAAGGTCTTGAGATTCAAAATGAAAGCATGACTCTCGCAACCATTACATTCCAGAACTATTTCCGGATGTATGAGAAGCTGGCGGGGATGACTGGTACAGCAAAAACGGAGGAAGAGGAATTCCGCAATATTTATAATATGAATGTTGTTGCGATTCCAACTAACCAGCCAATTATCCGTGATGACCGTCCCGATTTAATTTTTGCGTCTATGACTGGTAAGTTCAATGCGGTGGTTGAAGATATTGCCGACCGCCATAAAAAAGGGCAGCCAGTCCTTGTCGGTACGGTTGCAATTGAAACATCTGAGCTTATTTCCAGTCTGTTAATCAAAAAAGGTGTACGCCACAACGTCCTGAATGCGAAAAACCATGGCCGAGAAGCTGAAATTATTATGGAAGCCGGCCAAAAAGGTGCCGTTACGATTGCGACCAACATGGCGGGTCGTGGTACAGACATTAAGCTTGGCGAAGGCGTTATTGAACTTGGTGGTCTTGCGGTTGTTGGTACTGAACGACACGAGTCACGCCGGATTGATAATCAGCTCCGCGGACGTTCTGGACGTCAAGGAGACCCAGGGGTAACTCAATTCTACCTTTCTATGGAAGACGAACTGATGCGCCGCTTTGGTTCTGATAATATGAAAGCCATGATGCAAAAGATGGGCATGGATGATTCACAGCCAATCCAAAGCAAAATGGTATCCAAAGCAGTTGAATCTGCCCAAAAACGTGTTGAAGGCAACAACTTTGACGCCCGTAAACAGCTTTTACAATACGACGATGTATTGCGTCAGCAGCGCGAAATCATTTACAAGCAGCGTAATGATGTCCTTGATTCAGAAAACCTGCGCGACATCGTTCAAAATATGATCATTGCCTCGATTGCTCGTAACGTGGATGCTCATACTCCACCAACAGAAGATGAGGAAGAATGGAACCTGCAAGGTATCGTTGACTATGTCCATGCCAACCTGCTTCGTGAGGTTGACATTGTCTTAGCAGACCTAGAAGGCAAAGAACCAGAAGAAATGAAGGATGTTATTTTTGAAAAAGTAAAAGAGCGCTACGCTGAAAAAGAAGAACAGCTATCTGAAGAGCAAATGCGCGAATTTGAAAAAGTCATCCTGCTTCGTTCTGTTGATTCAAAATGGATGGATCACATCGATGCAATGGATCAGCTTCGTCAAGGAATCCATCTTCGTGCCTATGGCCAAATCAATCCTTTAAACGAATACCAATCTGAAGGATTTGCGATGTTCGAAGCAATGGTTGAATCAATCGAAGAAGAAGCTGCAAAATACATCATGAAAGCCGAAATCCGCAACAATCTTCAACGTGAAGAGGTTGCAAAAGGGCACGCCGTTAATCCAAAAGAAGATGGAGAAACCGTTAAGAAAAAACCAGTTGTCAAAAAAGAACAACTTGGCCGCAATGACCCTTGCTACTGCGGTAGCGGCAAGAAATATAAGAACTGCCATGGCAAGTATGAGTAATTAAAGAGAGCCTAGTCGGGGAACGGTTTCCGTAACCGATGGCAATAAAAGACTAACAAATTGTTTGATAATTTGTTAGTCTTTTTTCATGCGGATATGATATTTGCATGGGTGCAATGGACTCCTGGGATTTTTTAGGTACGATGATTGGCGAAGTAATCCTGCGATTTGTTGAGCGGACATCTGTTCCCCTATTTTTACAAAATGGGGTGTTTTGATATGCTACGAGGACATCAGGTTCGTTATTTGATCATTAATTGGCATCCTTCTGTGGTTTTTATATAAATAAGGGCTCCTGTGTCCGCTTAAGTTTAGAAACAGGGGGATTTTAGCAAAATAAGGGCTTGTATGTCCGTGGACAAAATCCTAGCGCAGATTATTCTGAACTGGGCTATTTTCATTACCAAAAAAGAACCAAAAATACGGACTAATACCACGTTTTCCGATAGAAACGAACCTCAATTTCTCTTTTTTGAATGAATTTCGCCCTTCTAAATACACTAATAAGAGCATGTGCTACTGAAAGGAGCGCAAGATATGGATGCAGGTTTATTGCTCGAATATGGTTGGGTCTTATTAGTATTGATTGGTCTCGAGGGGATTTTAGCTGCGGATAACGCATTAGTGATCGCGATTATGGTCAAGCCTCTCCCAGAAACAACACGAAAGAAAGCTCTATTTTATGGGCTTGCTGGTGCCTTTGTCTTCCGATTTATTTCGCTCTTTATTATCTCGTTTCTAGCTGATGTTTGGCAGGTTCAAGCAGTTGGAGCAGTGTACTTAATCTTTATTTCACTTAATCATATCGTCAAACGGTATGTTCTAAAGCGTGAAAAAGAAGATCATGTACAAAAAGACGAAAAGGAAAGCAACTTCTGGATGACTGTCTTAAAGGTCGAATTAGCTGATTTAGCCTTTGCGGTCGATTCGATTTTGGCAGCGGTCGCCCTTGCAGTTGCATTGCCGGAAACGAATTTACCTCAAATCGGCGGCCTTGATGGCGGTCAGTTTATCGTTATTTTAGCAGGCGGAATCATCGGGCTTGTTATCATGCGTTTTGCTGCTACATTTTTCACAAAAATCCTACACTCGCGACCTGGACTGGAAACGGCTGCTTTCTTAATTGTCGGCTGGGTTGGAGTGAAGCTTGCAGTCTACACATTAGCACACCCTGATATCGGAATTATTTATGAAAAATTCCCTAAGAGTGGCGGCTGGAAGCTCAGCTTTTGGGTAATCCTCCTTCTAATCGCAATCGGAGGCTGGTTTTTGTCTGGTCGGAATAAGGGAAAACGGACGCCATTGGAAGGGCACTGATGATAGTAAGAATTTGATTTGAAATCCGCACAAAAGGAACAGCGTATGAGGTGGTTGATTGAGGTAGGAAGCATTAAATTGTTTTATTGCTGCTTAATCAACTGAAATTTTGCTCTTAACTGCAATTTTCTCCTGTCTAGCTAGGGATTCTCGCTCACTATCCGGAGCCTATCCGGGATTCTTACTTTTTATCCGTAGATCTCCTCTTTCTACCCGAGGATTCTTGTTCTATCAGTAGATTTTTTCTTTCTATCCGAGGATTCTTACTTTCTATCCGTAAATCCTCGCTCGCTATCCGTAGATTCCCGCTTGCTATCCGAAAATTCTCGCTGTTTATCCGTACATTTTAATTATTCTAAATTAAAAAGGCCATGCCAGAAAAACCACAAAAAACGCCGACTCCTCTCAAGAGTTGGCGTTCTACATTATGATAAAAAAAATCCCCCATATACTAATGCCCCAGCAATAACAAACGCAGGATGCACCTTTACTTTTTCCATAAGAAAGAAGCTTAAAGCACCGATAAAAATTGTGTGAATCCAGCCTGAACTTTCATAAGATGAAAAAATAAGATCATAAGTCATTATTCCTAGTAAAACGGCAATCACCGGGCGCACAACCATAGTCATTCTTTTGACTCGTGGGGAGTTTTTAAACTTCATTAACAAGCTAAGCAAGGTAATCATCAAAATTAACGAAGGCGCTACCGTCGCGAAAACGGCAATGATCGAACCGAGCACTCCAGCCACATCATAGCCGATATAGCCGGCCATTTTCGTCGCAATTGGACCTGGGAGAGAGTTCCCTATTGCCAAAACCTCACTAAATTCATTGACGGAAAGCCAATGGTACCGGTCAACCACCTCTGCTTCAATAAGCGGGATAAAGGACGGGCCACCACCATAGCCAAGAATTCCAGGAATGAAAAAGGCTAAAAAGAGGTTAATATAAATCATTTGCCTAGCACCTTCTTCATTGGTTCAGATGTTTTGTTTTTATTTTTCAGTGCCAATGCTCCAATTAACAGTGCAAAGATGATGATGGCCGGATGAAGCCCCACCAGCTGAAGTAAAATGAAGCTGCCGATAATCAGCAAAACGGTCCAGCGCTTTCCCAAATTAGACTGAGCCGACTTTTTGTAAAAATCCCATGTTAACGTGCCGAGCATCACCGCCACAACAGGTACAACTGCTTGTGACATTCCACTAACCCATGGTTTATCCTTATATGCATTAAGGACGGTTAACAGTAAAATCACGAGGATAATGCTTGGTACTACCGTTGCAAGTACAGCATTTATCATCCCAAGCATCCCGCCGACCCAGGTAGCCAATGTAACCCGCCATTTTCGTGTTAATGGGTCCAGGTAAGGCATTTCCAAGTGCCAAAATATCGCTAAATTCATCCGAATTCATCCATTTATACCGCTCGACTACCTCTTTATGTACTAATGGAATCGAGGACGGACCGCCACCATATCCGAGCACCCCTACTCGAAAAAAAGCCAAAAATATATCAACTTGCTTCATTAAGCTCGCTCACCCTTCTAGTTTCCTTTGCGGAACGTGTTTCTTTCTATGGGGAAACCCCTTATTTTATCGAACCTTCCATTATTATTATAATAACTAAAGTTGTTCATAACCATGATGGATTTTAAAAATGGGTTTATTTACACTACAATAGTGGAATTTTTTTGCTGTACAGCAGCCATTTCTTAGGATTGAGGATATGATTGCTCACTGGGGTGAGGGAGGAAAATACCTAGTTTGAATTGCAGAATTCTATAGGAGGTTTTTAAATTTTCTGTAGAAATAGCTTCGGATGTAAGAAATTTCGAGTCTAAATAAGACACAGCCCTAAGCGAACTTAGGACTGTGCCAGATTCACACTAATATTTGGTTATTGTGCTTCAATTAATCCATAGCGACCGTCTTTACGCTTGTAAACGACGTTAGTGTTGTGAGTTTGAGAATTCGTAAATACATAGAAGCTGTGACCTAACAGATTCATTTGTAGAATGGCTTCTTCACTATCCATTGGCTTAAGGTCAAAACGCTTCGTACGGACAAGCTCTAAATCCAGATCATCTTCCACAACAGGAGCTTCTTTGTTCTCGTCTAAAACGTTGAACATTGAAGTCAGTCCGCCTTTTTCCCTGAATTTTCGGTTAACTTTGGTTTTATGCTTGCGAATTTGTCGTTCTAATTTATCTGCAATTAAGTCAATCGCTGCATACATATCTTCATTTGCTTCCTCTGCGCGTAACACTAGTTGCGTCATTGGAATGGTTACTTCTACTTTAGACTTCTTGTCGCTATATACTTTGAGGTTAACATGCACTTGTGCATTTGGGGTCTCTGTAAAATAACGCTCCAATTTTCCAATTTTTTTCTCTACATATTCTCTTATTGCTGGAGTAACCTCAATGTTTTCACCACGAATGCTGTAGTTCATAAGTAACTCCTCCTTTTGTTAATGAGCACAGCTTATGATTAGAGTATACAACTTGTCTCTAAAGTCTGCCAACTTTAAACTCGAATCAATTTTCCATGCTGTAGTAATAAAAGCTATGTAATCTATTTCTATTTTACCCCCTTTAAATCCTGCTAAAACCCTGGTTAATTGTGTCTAATTTTTGAACAGGCTTTCTTTAATGGTTATGTCTGATAAAACCTTGACATTCCAAATAATGTTTATTTTCTTATTTAACCTCTTGCCAATGTTAGCGATGTTACGACTTCCGCACCAGCATCATTTAAAATTTTTGCAGCATGGCGCAGTGTTGAACCCGTTGTGTAAATATCATCGACAAGTAGAATCGATTTCCCTTGGATTTCTTCTGGAGCAGCATCTTGAGCCAAGCAGAACACCTGCGGGATTTGGATTCGCTCAGACCGAGATTTTTTCGATTGCTTCTCGGAGTGAATCCTTGAAAGCAAATGCGTTGGGACGAGTCCTGCTTCTTTTATCATCGCTTCTGCCTGGTTGAACCCGCGTTCATACAAGCGTTCGGCACTCAATGGGATTGGGACATATAGATCTGGTTTCAGCTCATTCAGCTTTATTTTAAGAAAATCAGAAAAAGCATGAATAATCATATAGTCACCACGAAACTTAAACATAGCTAAGCTTTCTTTTAAAAAATCATTATAAGAATAGAGCGGGGTGTTGCTCGCCAAAAGGCCAGACCATTCCGAGTCCTCCTCCCAACGAACACAGTCAAAACAGAGGTCATCCCGCTTATATAAATATTCCCCATTTTCAAAGGAACGACCACAAATTCTACAGGTTTCTCCACTTATCTTGATTAACCTATTCTGGCATTGATGACATATAGATGATTCAGTTTCCTTAGAAAACAACTGCACCCAGCCCATTTCAATTGCTATTTCCTCATGGCAAATGACACAGGTGCTGTTCTGTAATAGCTGATTTAGCATAAGCGGACCTCCTTTATTCTCATGCAGGTTCAATTTATCAAACCTAGTCTTCTGGCCTTCTGATTCATCGTTGTAATTTGCCGATATGCGCGTACCATCGCCTTCGTTTTTCCATAATGAAAAAAGGTAATAGTACCACTTGGATAATCTGTGCTTCGACCGACCCTACCGGCAATTTGCACAAGTGCGCTTTCGGTAAATATTGCATCCTCCGAACCTAACACGGCTACATCAATATTCGGAAACGTTACCCCTCGTTCCAAAATCGTTGTCGTTAACAAAATGGAAATCTCTTGCTTTCGCATCCGGCCCACCTTGTCTTTTCGATTGGGATCCTCAGAATGGACTCCTTCGATAACAGTAGAAGGAAATTTTGCTTTTAAAATCGGAAGCAATTCGTCAATTAATTGAATTTTTGGCAGGAACAATAGTGCCTGCTTATGTTCCTTCACTCGCTGCTCTAACCAAAGCAGCACATTTTTTGGGAGGAGTTTGTTTCGTTTCAGTAATTTACTCCAGTTGCCACACCAAATGAGTTCTGGGACTGGTAAAGGGTGGCGATGAAATCGGGCTGGAATCATGACATTCTCCATTTTTCCTTTCCTGCACATTGTTTGATATTTTTGATTAGGAGTAGCAGTTAAGTAAATGAGGGAGGAATTGGGCTTTCTTGCTTGATTGACAGCGTACTGAAGCGTTTCGTCAACGGAGTAAGGGAACGCATCAACCTCATCAACGATCAACGAGTCAAATGCATGATAGAAGCGGAGCAATTGGTGGGTTGTTGCGATGGTCAGTTGAGCAAAAAGGTGTCGGTCTGAACTTCCACCATATAAGGAGGCTACCGAAATCGATGGGAAGGCTGCTTGTAGTCGAGGGGTAAGCTCAAGCACAACATCGGTTCTTGGGGTGGCAATGCAGACTCGCTCGCCGTTCTGAAGTGCTTTTTCAATGCCAGCAAACAAGATTTCCGTTTTTCCAGCACCACATACAGCCCAAACAAGGAGCTCTTTATTGTTGTGAATTGCTTTGGTCACTTTGATTGAGGCATGGGTTTGTCCTTCCGAGAGACGGCCTGACCACGCTAATAGGGTAGGTTGAGCGTTAGGGCTTACGATAGGTTCTAGTGTAGGTTTTGTGGTATTGCTGCTTAGAGAGGGCTCTATGCTTGGCTCAGGGCCATTCCAGCTAATCAACTTTGTGCAAGAACTAATTCGGCCCATCATAATACACTTCCGGCAATAGGTGCAGACTTGTCCACATCTCGAACACGGGAATGTTCCAAACCAAGAGGAATCAGTATTTCCACATCGGACGCACCGCGGTGTTTTCTTGATAAATTCAAGCCCGTTGCGAAAAATAAGATAGCCATGTTCATAGTGAAGCTGTATTTGCTCGCGGGAAAAAGGAAGATCTTCATAAAGTAGTTGTTTTCCAGTGGTTATCGTTTGGATGTCACGATCATAACAAAAATCGGGGTTAACGTTGGGGAAACCAAGAGGCGGATTCTCAAAACTCATACTATCACCTCAATACTTTAGTACTATAAAGCAGTGGGGGACAGTCCCCCATCACTTTAACACGGTGCTGCAACGGGGGACAGTCCCCCACTGCTTTACTGCGTTCAAGATTTTTTGGACCAGCCTAGGCCCATTGCGCCTTCGCCGAGGTGGGTTCCGATGACGGCACCGAAGTAGCTAATGGTAAAGTCTACATTCGGCAGTTGTGGTTCAAGCTCGGCCCGCCATACTTGTGCCTCTTCCTCATTATTGGCGTGAATAATGACTGCTTCGTACTGTGCACCATCATTAACAGCTTCCTTTAACAATTCTTCAATTCGTTTCATTGCCCGCCGTTTCGTGCGAATTTTTTCAAACGGAACTATTTTTTTGTCCTCAAAATGAAGCAATGGCTTAACCTGTAGCAAGCTACCAATAAAGGCTTGGGCACTGGAAAGACGCCCGCCACGCTGCAAATGCGATAAATCATCAACCATGAAATACGCACGTACATCTTGCTTCATTTCATTTAAGCGTGTCATAATTTCTTCGGGACTGCTGCCTGCAAGTGCCATTTTTGCGGCTTCAATCACATAAAAGCCCTGCACCATACAGCTAATCTCTGAGTCGAATGGATATACTTTAATTCCATCAACCATCGTGCCAGCGGTCACCGCCCCTTGATACGTGCCACTTATTCCACTGGAAAGATGGATACTAATGACGGCATCGTACTCCTTTGATAGCGATTCAAATAGCTCAACAAATTCACCAATCGGAGGCTGCGAGGTAGTGGGCAGCTCACGATCCTTTACAATTCGATAAAAGTCCTCAGGCCCAAGCTCTTTCTCTTCCTGATAAACCTCATTACCGAAAATTACATTTAATGAAATCATTTTTATCTGAAGCTTTTCTAGAATGTCTTTCTGTATATATGCTGTACTATCCGTTACAACTGCAATTTTCATATATCGGCTTACCATCCTCGTTACTTTTTCTTCAATAATATGTATTATAACAATTTTATATGATAAACCACTAAAATGCATTTTTCTAGAGACATTAATCATTTTAATGCCAAAATAAAAACGCTGTTAAAGTACAGCGCAAAAGTGATACCTCCAAAGCATTTGGATATATGTCATATTACTTTCAAATTTTAAGGTTTATTTTGTTCTTAACCATTTTGTGCTTATCTGTTTCCCTGCTAGCGCACCTCAACCCATCCATTTTTAATGGCCACAACTACAGCCTGTGTTCGGTCGTTTACATTCATTTTTTGTAAAATATTACTCACATGGTTTTTGACTGTTTTTTCACTAATAAATAAAGTTTCACCAATACCTCGATTGCTTTTCCCATCAGTCAGTAGCTGGAGTACCTCGCATTCCCGGCGCGTTAATAAGTGTAACGGACGGCGAATTTCATTAGCAAAGTATGTAGAAGGTCGGACTTCAACGCTTTCAACACTAGCTGCAACAAGGCGCCGATATTCATTCACAAGATTATGTGTCACCTTCGGATGAAGAAAGCTTCCGCCAGCTGCAACAACCTTTATAGCTTCAATTAGCATGTCTGCATCCATTTCTTTCAATAAATAGCCGCTTGCTCCAGTCTTTAATGCTTGCATCACGTGATATTCATCATCTTGAAATGATAAAATAATGATCTTCGTATCTGGATTTTTTTCAATTAGCTGTCTAGTTGCATCAATTCCATTTGTATTTGGCATATTTATATCCATGATGACAACATCTGGTGTATATGTATCAATCAAAGCAACGGCTTCTTGTCCATCTTGACCCTCTGCTACAACCTTAAATGTTGGCTCGAATTCGAGTATGCTTTTTACACCTTCTCTAAATAACTGATGGTCGTCAATAATTACAATACTTGTTGTCACTTTTTCTCCCCTTATCGCAACTTTCCTTAAAATGGTATTTGGATCCATAAGTAGTTCTCGATCCGATTCGGGAGTTATTCATCTTCTTCCCGTCTAACTAATCCATTCTACCGACCCAAAAATCGTAGAACGGGATTTTTTTAGCGTTAAAATATGATTCGAAAGTCACTTTCTATTTTCTGAGGGTAGAACGCACAGCTAATATTTCAATCCGATTACAGTTCTGTTTCTTTGGAATGAGCGTGCTGAAATACTTTATTCTACCCATGGAAATGGGATGTTACCTTATAGATGGCTCCACTTTCGATTTCAGATAATTTCTAATTTTTACCTTTTCAGAATGTTTAAATTATAACACAAAACACTATCTTCTTATGGCAAATTTTATTACAATCAGTTAGAAAGTACCTGTCTATTTTTTTCGATTCCCATCATTTTCTCTCATGTTTTGTCAAAAAAAGATGATTTTTGCAGAAAACTTTTTGTACATATAGATTGGAGTGATTTGATATGTTACCTCAATATCTAACGGTGAAAGAGCGTGGTGAGCATGAAATCGTGATTCAAAAGTCTCGATTTATTGCCCATGTTGCTAGAGCAGAAAACGAGGAACAGGCTCAAGCATTTATCCAAAGCATCAAAAAACAGCACTGGAATGCCACTCATAATTGTTCTGCTTATTTAATTGGGGAAAATGATCAAATCCAAAAAGCAAATGATGATGGCGAGCCAAGCGGTACAGCTGGCGTTCCCATATTAGAGGTGTTAAAAAAACGGAAGCTTAAAGATACAGTAGTCGTGATTACCCGTTATTTTGGCGGCATTAAACTAGGGGCCGGCGGTCTTATTCGCGCCTATGGCAAAGCCACAACCGAAGGTCTCTCAGCAACCGGCATCGTTGAACGACGGTTAATGCGAATCATGCATACTACTGTCGATTACACATGGCTCGGCAAGCTAGAAAATGAGCTTCGTTCTTCCGTATATGAAATAAAAGAAATCCACTATCTCGATAAGGTTGAAATTGAAGCTTTTGTCGAAGAAGGTGACATCCAAACCTTTGTGGACTGGATGGTGGAACTAACAAATGGACAAGGGGGCATCGTAAAGGGAGAGCTATTATATAAAGAAAAAGAAATTTGATAATTAAAGCAGATTGATTCACCCATCCTAATCGATCGTGGTTAGTTTGAGTTTGCATTTCCACTAAGTTAATTCCATTTTTAAGTTAAACCAAAAACTACATCTGTTATGATGTAGTTTTTAATTTAACTTATTCCACATAACAAAATTTTGTTATTCAATAGATGGCTGAACCCATTCAATCTCAATAGTTTCGGGTAGGTCGTAATATTGAGTTAACCAGTATTTTGAATATGCTGTTGATTCATCATATGGCATTGGCTCTCTATATAAGTCCATGGGATATCTATACAATTGGATTTTATCTATATTTCCAGTTCTATTAGCCGAAGTAAGTAAACGATGATTCTCCATAGCATATTCATAATTTACTTTGTAACCAATAAAGTTATTTTTATAATTATTGAATGAAATAGTCATAAAAGCAATCATTACAATGAGGAACAGCACTCTATTTTTATTAGAAATCAGCATAAAAATATTGTTCAAAACAATAACTATAGGAATAAAAAGTAAAATCAAAAAGAAAACTAACGATCTTAGTTGAAGGACTGGTGACAAGACTAAACAAAAAATCGATGAATAAATAGTAATGAATAAAGGAACAACCTCATCAATTTCAGATAAAAAAAGTAACAAAGAGATGGACAATATAGCAAATAGCAAATACTTAAATGAGATATCCATTTCAAAACCGAAGTATATATTAATAAGATAAAGAATTGGCATCGCACATAACAGATAACAAAAACGTTTTCCACTGTGCTTACAATAAAATACGATCGAAGCGATAGATAAAATGCTTAATATAACAATAAAAATGGATATCCTGGGGTCAAAAATATAATTTACGATACTAGGAACCCCACTTCTAAGTTTATCCAAAAAGGATAATTCCAAAAAATCAGCATGCATTAATTTCATGCGTTGGTAATTTCCTGGAGAAAGATATTGGATTGACACACCAAGTAGAGAAAAGAAAAATGAGGGAATAACTAATTTTAAGGACACCTTTTTTCCTTTTATTAATGAAAATAATGTATAAGATATTACAAAAACTAGTGCTGCTGCTCCAGATTGTTCAAATGAAGAAGCTGCAAAAAAGAATAAACCTGATATTAGTATTGACTCCCACTTATTAATGTTTGATTCTTTATTTCTTGAAGCATTAATAAAATAATAAATCCCCATTAACAAAGGAAGTAATGACCAAATATAGCATACAGATGCAGATGCCCAATATACGGATTCTTTTAATAAATCAATTGATATTAATCCAAATAATGTAATTAAACTAATTATAGTAATTAGCGGACAGAATTTTTCACTAAATATTTGAATGATTTTATACATATAAAAAAATATAAAAAAGAGAATAATTGATTGAATAAACATAAACAACGAGATAGATTTAGACAATAACGGAATTAGGAAAAGGAAATAATAAACAACTCTTCCACCCCACTCCATATAGTACCAAGATATCCATGCAATAAACTGTTCAAAATTAAAGTTTGTCCCGTTAACATTTGGTATCACTTTGCCATAACTTAACGAAGCATGACCGTAATCATCAAAATAAAGATAAATGTATTGGTGTTGTAAAATCAAAAATAATAAAAACAAAGCAAAAATAATTTTAGTACTCATACTCTGAAAATGCCTTTTCATCAAAATTAATCCCCCAGGTGAGTTAAATACATGCATGGTAATAAATATAGACAAACAAATCAAGGGCAGATTCACATTTGTGAGTCCGCCCTATTTTTTCAATTTATTTATCCCTCATATTGATCGGTCTTAAGCCTCTTAACAATTTTAACAACGGTTTATAATCTTCTCTAACAAGTCCAATCTTCTCAACAAACAACTCAATGATAATCAAAATTGTAAGTAAAATCAAAACCGAGCCACGAATCGTTGCTTGTGAAAAGATAAAGGCCGCAAGTCCAAAAATGGCACTCATTGCATATATGAGCAATACTGTTTGCTTATGTGAATAACCAGCACGCAATAAGCAATGGTGTAAATGCGATTTATCTGGTGCAGATAGAGGCTGCTTATTGACCAATCTTCTTATAATCGCGAAGAATGTATCCGAGATTGGCACTCCTAATATAATGACAGGAATAATTAAGGAAATGAACGTAACGTTTTTGAAGCCGAGTAATGAAAGAACACTGATTAAGAAACCAAGAAATAATGCTCCTGTGTCTCCCATAAAAATTTTAGCTGGATGGAAATTATAAACTAGGAATCCAAGACTTGATACAGCAGCAATTAATGCAACAACCATTACGTATGGATTCCCCATCATATAGGCCATTCCAGATATAGTAAGGAGAGCTATTGTTGATACACCAGCTGCTAATCCATCTAATCCATCAATTAAATTAATTGCGTTTGTGATACCGATTATCCACACCATTGTAATAGGGATACTTAACATACCGAAGTTTAGTTCTCCGCCACTAAAAGGGAGGTTGATGAAGTCAACCTTAACATCACCAAGAACCACGACCACGAACGATGCTAGAATTTGACCAAATAATTTTACTTTAGGAGATATTTCTTTTACATCATCTAAAGCACCTGTCAGGATGATGATTAAACTTCCTAATATGATCGCTAGATGAAGATGTCCTGCTCCTGTTGGATTTAACAGTGGCAAATGGAAATTTTCACTTGGCTGAATAATAATAATACCAATCAAGAAACTAATATATATAGCCAACCCGCCCAAGCGTGGCATTATTTTTTGATGAACTTTACGCTGATTGGGTTTGTCAGTTGCGCCAATTTTAAAAGCTAATTTTTTTACAAACGGTGTGAGGAAGATCGAAGCACAAAAACACAGGAACAAAGTAAAATACAACATTAAGGACCCTCCATACTAATATCATTACCTTATTTTTTAAAATCATGTTGTTAATTATTTATATAAATTGAATTTTTTTCTTTCCAAAAAATTTTTTCATTCCAAATTTCGATAAAATACTCCTAATGGATTATAGCACAGTCTATACATCAATGAAACTATTATTTAGCCAACAATATATGGAGTTTACTATATTTAATAAATGAAAAGAACCTGTAATATTTGTAACTTTGTACAATTTTCTCCATTGTAATATTAACATTAGCCAATTAATTAGACGGAACTTTGTGAAAAAGAATACATAAGTAACTTATTTTTGATTTATGTCAAAAAAAGAACTCTTTTATTATAAAAGGGGTATAGAGAATGCCACAACAGCGTTCTCTATACCCCATATTATTAATTTAGTTCAGTTAAATATGCAGCTAATGCTTCTTTCCAATCACGTAAAGGTGTAAAGCCTTGTTCTGCAATTTTCTTCTTGCTTAAAACCGAATAGCTTGGGCGTGCTGCAGGACGTGGGAATTGATCTGAAGTTAATGGATTAACCTTTACATCCATTCCAGCCTGCTTGAAAATTTCTACTGCAAACTCATACCAAGAGCATACACCCTCGTTTGTAGCGTGGTAAATTCCGTACTTCTCTGATTGAACTAATTCAATCATAAATGCAGCTAAATCCACTGTGTAGGTTGGTGAACCGATTTGATCGTGAACCACACCGACTTCACCGCGCTCTTCACCAAGACGAAGCATCGTCTTCACGAAGTTATGACCGTTAATGCCATACACCCATGCTGTACGGACAATGAAGTAGTTGTCTAAGTATTGCTTAACAAATTCTTCACCAGCAAGCTTTGTTTCCCCATAAACGCCTAGCGGATCTGTTGCTTGGTCTGGCTCATATGGTTCAGAAGCAGAACCATTGAAGACGTAATCTGTACTAACATAGACCATTTTTGCGCCAACCTTGCTTGCTGCTTGTGCAAGATATTTTGGTCCTAAAGCATTAACTGCATAGGCAGCATCCTTTTGCTCTTCCGCAGCATCGACATTTGTAAATGCAGCGCAATGAAGAATTGCATCTGGCTTTACTTCTTCGATGTAGGCTAACACCGCTGACTCATCTGTAATATCCAGTTCTTCTCGATCGATACCAATGACTTCATGATTTGCTCCAGACAATTGTTTCACTAAATCATAGCCTAATTGTCCTTTAACACCTGTAATTACAAATTTCATTACTCTACCTCTAATCTGTCACCATATTGGGATTTAAAATAATCCTGGTACTCACCTGAAATGATGTTTTCCCACCAATCTTTATTGTCTAAATACCATTGGATGGTTTGCTTAATACCTGTTTCAAATGTATATTTTGGTGTCCAGCCAAGCTCGGTGCGAAGCTTTGTTGCATCAATCGCATAGCGACGATCATGTCCTGGGCGGTCTTTTACATATTTAATAAGTGATTCTGGCTTGTCTAATGCCTTTAGAATCGTTTTAACGATTTCAATATTCGTACGCTCGTTGTTTCCTCCTACATTGTAAACCTCTCCATCGCGACCATTATGTAATACAAGGTCAATTGCTTGGCAATGGTCTTCTACATGAAGCCAGTCACGAACGTTTAAGCCATCTCCATATACAGGAAGCTCTTTGTCGTTTAATGCATTAATAATCATTAACGGAATTAGCTTTTCAGGGAAATGGAATGGTCCATAGTTATTGGAACAACGAGTGATATTAACAGGTAAACCAAATGTTTCATTATAAGCACGAACCAATAGGTCAGCCCCTGCTTTACTTGCACTGTATGGGCTGTTTGCAGCAAGTGGTGTTTCTTCTGTAAAGTAACCTGTTTCACCTAGCGTACCATATACTTCATCTGTTGAAACCTGTAAGTATTTTTTCACACCTAGTGTTTTTGCAGCATCTAGAAGTGCTAATGTACCTTGAATATTTGTTTGCACAAAGATTCCTGGGTCTGTAATACTTCTGTCAACGTGTGACTCAGCAGCAAAGTTCAATACATAATCAAACTTTTCTTCCTGAAATAAGCCATTAATAAAGTCACAATCAGCGATATCGCCACGAACAAATTTATAATTTGGCGCATTTTCGATATCCTTTAGGTTTTCAAGATTTCCTGCATAAGTTAGTAAATCAAGATTTACGATATTATAATTTGGATATTTTTTGACCATATAACGAACAAAATTGCTGCCGATAAAACCGGCACCGCCTGTAATTAATAATTTCATCTATAGTTGCCTCCTATTCCTCAAACACAAAATTAAGATGGGTTGCTTCTGCTAATACTGGATGCTTTGTATCCTTTTCGGAAAGGATAGGATTTGTTGTCGGCCAATCGATTGCAAGCGCTGGATCGTTCCATAGAATTCCGCCATCGTGCTCAGGAGAATAATACTCGTCCACTTTATAAGCAACTGTAGTATCAGGGACCAATGTACAAAATCCGTGTGCAAAGCCTTTTGGCACAAGTAATTGACGCTTATTGTGCTCGCTTAAAATAACGCCAACCCATTCGCCGTATGTAGGTGAACCCTTTCGAATATCAACCGCCACATCATAAATAGCACCTGTTACGCAACGAACAACTTTTGTTTGTGCTTTCGGATTCAATTGAAAATGTAAACCGCGTAATGTTCCTACGGGAGCAGATAGCGATTGATTGTCCTGAATAAAATCAAAATGCAAGCCTAAATGATCGAAAACTTCTTTATTATAGCTTTCCATAAAATAACCGCGATGATCTCCAAACACCTTAGGTTCTAGTATTTTCACACCAGAAAGTTTTGTTTCAATGACATTCATTTGTTTACCCTCATTTCATTACTTGACTTGCTACTTTTACTAAATACTGACCGTATTGATTTTTCATTAATGGCTCAGCAAGTTCTAATAACTTATCTTTTGTAATATAGCCCATTTTATATGCAATTTCTTCTAAACAAGCAATTTTTAATGATTGACGCTTTTCAACAGTTTCAATAAATTGTGAAGCTTCTAGAAGAGACGCATGAGTCCCAGTGTCCAACCAAGCATAACCGCGGCCAAGTAATTCAACATTTAGCTCGCCCATCTCTAAATAAGCTTTATTAATATCGGTAATTTCTAGTTCTCCACGTGGAGAAGGCTTGATATTCTTTGCAATGTCAACCACACGATTATCATAAAAATAAAGACCGGTTACAGCATAATTTGATTTTGGTTCAGCAGGCTTTTCCTCAATTGATACCGCTTTACCGTTTGCATCAAACTCAACAACCCCAAAGCGTTCCGGATCGTTTACATAATATCCAAATACAGATGCACCCGTTTCACGAGCTGCCGCTTTTCTTAATAAATCAGTTAATCCATGACCGTAGAAAATATTATCGCCAAGAACTAGGGCAACATTGTCATTGCCAATAAACTCATCGCCAATAATAAAGGCTTGAGCCAGTCCACCTGGATGTGGTTGAATTTTATAGGAAAAGTTCATCCCTAAATCAGAGCCATCCCCTAGAATTTGTTCAAAACGAGGGGTATCCTCTGGAGTAGAAATGATTAAAATATCTTTAATTCCAGCTAGCATTAATACGGATAGTGGGTAATAAATCATCGGTTTATCGTAAACAGGCAGCAGTTGTTTGGAAACGACTTTCGTTAATGGATACAGACGTGTTCCACTACCACCTGCAAGAATAATTCCTTTCATAAAAAAACAACTCCTCAGAATTTTGTCTTATCTACAAAATAATACAATTATCGCCATTCATCCTCATTTATTATAAAGAACCAGTAAAAAAAAGACAAACAAGCCTTGACTTTTGTAACACAAACGTAAGAATCAAGGTTTGCTCTTTTTAAATTGAAGAATTGCAGTCAGCGTTCCTAGCCGTCCTTTCATTTGTTCGGAAATGGATCGTTTTCGCATTCCTGTTACATTCCCACCATGACGGACATACTTCATTAATGGCTTATCTATGTAAACAATTTTCTTTTTTTCAAGCATACAGACGAGTGCAATCCATTGATCATGCATTTCAATACTTTTTGGTAAAGGAAGAAATAGCGGTACTAGATCTTTTTTAAAGGCCATCATCGCACCGGTAAAGGCATTTTTAATCACATTTCCTGCTATGCCCTGTTTGACATTATTACCGTTATACTCATTCCATGACTCGTTCATCATGTTCAAATCTCCATCAACCACAAAGGCATCATGGACAACCAGATCAGCACGTTGTTGTTTGAATGCGTTCATAACCTTGTCAACCTTGTCAGCTTCCCAAATATCATCTTGATCGCAAAGGAAAATGATCTCACCTTTTGCCAGCTTCATCGCTTTTTCAAAGCTTTTGATCGCACCCATGTTTTGTTCATTGACATAAACTTCTACTCGCTTACCATACTTCTCGTTAATTAAGGTAACAGTTGAATCCTTTGAACCATCATCGACTACAATCACCTGATCATCTTTATGTAATTGCTCGATAACCGAATCGAGCTGGCGTACGATGAAGGGACCTCCATTATAGGTTGCTAAACAAACTGTTTTCTTCATTATAAAAAATCCTTTCTACATCGAAACAATCCGACGCAGTGTATACGCTGCTATCTTTTTGTTTTTAACCGTAAGGAATTGTTTTACTAAACGCTTCACTAACTGAGTTCGATAGGCTGGCAGCAATTCCTTTTTATAATGTTTATAAAAATTGATTTCAGAATCTAAAATGCTCTGATAACGTTTAAGCGACACGCGACTGTAATCCATTACCGATAACTCATGCTCCAATTTCGTGTCGAGCACCCAAACTTTACTACCATTATGATAAATTTCATGGAATAGCCAATGGTCAAGATAATCCAATGGGAACTCCGAGTTAAAACCATTGATTTTATCTAAGAAAGATACACGGATGAAAGCACCAGAATTAATTGCCATGACAGGGGTGTTTTGTTCTCCCGTTCCCGGCCTTTCCCCCTGTAGCGGACGCAATCGATCACTGTATACAGGAGAAATCATCTGATTCTCACAATGAATTTGCGGAACGACTGCTGCAATATTTTTATCAAAGGAATCTAGAAGATGTAATTGAGCAAAATAATCTTCGGTCAGCTCGGTATCATGGTCTAATAAAAGCAACCATTCACTTCCTTCTTCCTTAGCCTTTTGAAACGCATAATTATAAGCAGTCACAATTCCTATATTTCTTGGGTCATGTTTATAAAGAATATTTAAGTACTTATATTCTGACGGTATTTCCTGCTTAACTGGACTATTATCATAAATAATGATGGATAAATCTTTATCGATCATATTTTGATTTAGTAAGTTACTTAATGCTTGAAATGTTTTTGAATAATTAACCTTAATGTTATATACCACCATTACGACAGTCGTTTTCATATTGCTTGTCCTTTTGGTATTATTTTTTTTACTGAAAGCAGTGTAAACAAAATTGGATACACTAGCTGGAAACTTAGTCCCGTGAATGAAAACATATTACTAAATGTATTGAATACAAAAATTGAATTCAAAATGGCAACACCGACAATGAAATATTCACTATTTAAACTTTTTAGCAGGAGAATGTAAAACAAAGCAAAAATAAACATGAACAAGGTTAAAAGGGACACACCAACCCATCCTAAAATAACATAGGATTGTGCAAAAGCAGTTGATACATTTAACTCAGGGGTAATTTGTAAACTATTTGGTATTACAATTTCATAAAATGCCACAATTCTCTTGCTAATAAAATCAGGTAAAACTTGTGTTACTGAAAACACAAATGTATCAGAAAGTGAGATATCTTCTTCGTACTCATAATGGTTAATCGTTTCCTGGAGGTTTGCTAAAGGTGACGATATATAGATGTACGGCCAAAAAAATTCTTTTGGAATAGGTGATTCTTTAAATTCTTCAGTAGCTCCCCCTATTTGTAAAAAGAGCGAATTATCAAACATTGACGTTCCAGGTATTATATGAACTATTGACCCTCATATTTCCAACAACACCAAAAAAATACAAACAGATCACTAATACAAAGGATAATCCTACTATTTTCTTTAGTGTTATTTTATTTTGAAATTTTATTAAATAAACGAAGACGCAGCTTATTAAAATAATAACTAACATACCTCTGTTTATTATGAGTAAAGAGGGGACTAAATTCAGGATAAATAGCACAATTGTTTTTATTCTTTTTTCTGTTTTTGATAAAATAACTTGAAATAACGTAATTGAGAAAAAGGAATTAAACGTAACTAAAAAAACATGGAAGGTTGGAATCCCAAATTCATCATAGCTTAATGATGTATTTGTCAAGATTGCCAATAATGGAAAATTACGGTGATAAATAAACTCTATAATGTATCCAAACAAAATTCCATAAGTAATCCAAGCAAAATAATCTCTATAAGGAATATTATGAAAAACGATTATATTATTTTTCATAATATAGCGACCAAGAAGGATTGCTACAAGAATAGACAGCATCAAAAACATCAATAATGATAGGCCTAGGTCTGGATATAAATTAGACCAATTGAATAGGTAGGCCACCAATACTGCGATAAAAGAAAAACTATGTATAAAATAAGGATTTATCACGATAATGATGACCCCTTTCCAATGAATCCAGTCTCAAAATCTATAAGTGAATAAAAAACTTGAATATTCGCCATATTATTTCACATGTTTTTTTCGATTAGATACACTATTTAACCAAAACGCTGCAATGGTACTAATTATTAGACCCAAAATAACCCCCATTGCAATATTCGCATTTGAGCGAGTATGAAGAATTTGCGTTTCTAATCCGTTTTTTGCTTTTTCAACCACAGTTGCACTGTCTATATCTAAATATTGACTCGCTTGTTTGGCAAATGCACCTATTGTAGCATTAGCAATATCTGTTGCTTTATTGGCATCTTCCGATTCAACTGTTACTTTAATAATATTTGAGTTACTTTCAATAACAACTTCAATCATATCCTCTAAATCTTTAGTACTTTCCTTTAAATCCAATTCATTTTTTACATCATCCAATATGGCTCTTGTTTCAATTAATCTTACAGCAGTATTTAAAAATCTCCCTGTTTCATCTCCTTGTGAAATGACAACACCTGTTTCAGCTTGCTTCTTTTGAACAAGAATTAACGCAGATGACTTATAGGTTGGTGCAGGACCTGAAGGAACTAACAATTTCCCAATACCGCCACCAACTAATACACCTAATAAAATGATCCAGATATATTTTTTAAAAACTTTGATTAAATCCTTTATTAACTTTATACCTTCCATAATGAACCTCCGTAAATTCGTAAAGTATTTAGTATTTTATCTTATACCAACTTCCAACCCCATTTATTAAAATATTTAATCATTGATTTGATAAAGATTTTAAATAAATTTGAGTTTTTATGTGCGCCCCTTTCGTAATAATGAACGACATTAGAGAACGGAGTATAGACGATGCGCTTATTTCGTCGTTTTAGTTCTAAGCAAAGATCATAGTCCTCAAAATACATAAAATAGCGATCATCGAAACCGTTTACTTCTTTAAATACCGAACCACGAATCAACATAAAGCACCCAGATCCAATCCGAATATCGATCAAACGATCGCCTGGTAGGTTCCGGCATTCATAAGATGCAAGTCGCTTATCAAATATATTTTTCACGAATTTAAACGGAATAAACCGTAAAGCATAATCAAAAACCGTAACCCGGTCTCGAATTAAATGTTGAGTGGTTCCATCTGGATTCAATACCTTTGGAACAAGGAGAGAAATCGTACGATCATTATCCATATTAGAAATCATCTTTAAAAGATCTTCTCGTTTTAGAATGATATCTGGATTAAATACAAGAAAATAATCTTCAGTTGCCTCCAACAAGTTATAATTATGGCCAAATCCAAATCCGTTGTTTTCTTTATAAAAGGTAATATCAACAAAATCTTCATATTCCTTTAATCTTTTCTGATAATCAGGATTAGAGTTGTTATCAAATATGACAAATCGAAAACGATCATCCCCTCCAAATTCCTTCTTTACATTATCTAAAACAGTAAAAATATGCTGGCTATTATAGGTAACTATACTTATGGCAACTTTTGCATTTCCCACAATTTTCACACACACTTTCATATCTACTTTTTGCTATTTAAATAATTTATTTATAATTACATTCATTAAAGTAATACTAAGTATCATATCCAATACGTTTACTAATGATAAAAATATATTTACAATATCGTTTATAATGGAGTACCCATTTTCTATACAAAAACCTATTATAGCACCAACTTGTCGGATTTTGTATATTGGTTTGTCAAATTTTTAATTATTGTTGCATCTTTTGTTAGTAGGGGCTTATAATTTTTAGTATGATTGTATTTAGATGTCAGTATTTGACTTTATTGTAAAGAAGGGATACTTATTAATGCGAAGTAGAATGGAGAATAAAAAGAAGAAAAAGCTTAACTGGAAACGGATAATTATGATTGCTTCTTCCCTTTTAATTACAGGGTTAGGTATATATCTTTATAATATATACAGTGATGTGGCAAGTGCGGTAAATAATATGAATAAGCCGATTGAGAGGAAAGTTTCAGAAAAGAGAGATGACAAAGTAGAGTTTGTCAAAAAGGATCCAATTTCGATTCTGCTTGTAGGAGTGGATGAAAGGGATGGAGATAATGGTCGAACTGATTCAATGTTAGTGATGACTCTAAACCCTGAAAAAAAATCGACAATACTCATAAGTATTCCTCGGGATACTAGAGCAAAATTAATTGATAGTAAAGATGAAGATAACAATAGATTTGATAAAATGAACCACGCATACGCCTTTGGCGGAATCCAAATGACAATTAATTCGATTGAACATTTTCTAAACATCCCAATCGATTATTACACTGAGGTTAATATGGAAGGTTTTAGAGATATTGTTGATGCTGTAGGTGGAATTAATGTGAATAATCAATATGCATTTGAATTGGACGGAACATATCTTCCCACTGGAAAACAGCACCTTGATGGAGAAGAAGCACTTCAATATTCTCGAATGAGAAAACAAGACCCAAAAGGAGATTTCGGACGACAAGAAAGACAACGTGAAGTAATTTCAAAAGTTATTGATAAGGGACTATCCTTAAAATCATTAACTAATTATGACGATATATTACAAGCACTAGAAAAAAATATCAAAACAAACCTAACTTTAAATGAGATGCTTGGCATTCAGAAGCAATATAAACCTGCAGCTGAAGCGATTGATAGAATAGAAATTGAAGGAACCGGGAAAATTATCAACAATGGCAAAAGCGATATATGGTATTACATTGTTGAAGATGAGACTAGACAGAGTTTGTCAGATCAATTACGAGAACATTTAGGATTAAAAAAAGAAAATATTCCGGTGGACTAAAAAGATAAAACGGGATCAGACATTCTGAATCCCGTTTTATCTTTTTATATGTGTTAGAAAAACTTTTTATTAATAATATCTATCACGACTTCAGAGCGTTTTTCCCAAGAATTTTCTTTAAGAAAATCATATCGTTGAATTCTATCGTACTTTATCTGATTATTTTCCTTTAATTGTCGCAGTAGTTCAAAATACTCTTCACTATTATGATAAAAATAAACAAAGTCATTAAATCGCTCTATTTCAGGATAATAAACAGTAATAATATTCTTATTGAAGTTAATGTATTCATATAATTTAACTGGATCTACAGATAGAATTAATTCATTCACCTTAAACGGCATGATTAAACAACTACAATCCTGAATGGTCTTATATAAATCCTCATGTTTTACAGGACCATGAAAAATTATTTTACTATTTGTTGGCACTTCGCAATCAATTGGTCCATAAAAGTGATACTCAATGTTATCAACGCTCTTCGTGCTCTCTACAATCATGTCGAAATTTACCCATTCCGATATTGTCCCAATATAAGCTATTTTAAATATTTCACTACTGTTATTTTGTTCTATCGGATCAATAATTTTTCCATCATATCCATTTCTCACCAAGGTCGTTTTATCCCTATTACAGCCCCTTTGAACAATCTTATCTCGCAGGTTCTCACTCGAAACAAACACATGATCAGCATCTTTTAACAATTGTATTTCTGATATTTCAAGCTCTTTTTTTATTCTCGGAATATTATTAAAGCCCTGTACATCATCCATACAATCATAAATAACTTTGTAATTTTTTAACTCCTTTTTTGGTAAATAATCATACAAAGCCGGATAGGTAATCCAGATAATTTCTGGTTTCTTTTGTTTAAGGTAAAAGTAAAAAATTATCTTTTGAGATGCAATGCTTAAGATATTAAATATTTTAATGCGTTTTAATGGAAATGTGATGATAGGAAGCTTATTAATATCAGAAGGATTAGAAGTCATAACCTTTCTATTCCTTGAGTATAAATGAAAAACTAAAATATTAAATACTTTACTTAAATTTTCAGCAAGAAAATGTGGTCTTTGTTTTATCCAACTCCAATCCACATGCATTAGGTAAAAAATCTTTTTATTCATGAATAACTCCTTTTATGTATTAAATAATAGGTATAGTCTTACATAGTCACAGACAAATTTCACAATAGATTTAGTATAATATATCCACTATACACATTCAATGTGCGCATTTTTCTATTTAATAAAAATTTAATATGTTTACTACAAAAAAGGATATTTCTGTATCATTCAACATTATTTATTTAGAGCATCCATTTTATTTTTACCGAATACTTGTAGAAATATGTCATAACGTTGTTTATAATAACCTTTAATGTTATTCTTAAATGATTCCATTTTACAAGATAATTGAAAAAATTTTCATATAAATATAAAACTTTTAGAAGGAATTGAATCCATTCTATGGGCAAACTCATATCAAACTATTTATATACGGTCATATATCAATTACTATTAGTCCTTACCCCCTTTATCACGACACCCTATGTTTCAAGGGTATTAAAACCAGAGGGAATAGGAACTGATGCATATGTAATATCTATTGTTCAACTATTTTTAGTTTTTGCTATTTTGAGTATTCCGATGTACGGGAGTAGACAAATTGCAACAAAAATGAATTTGGAAGAAAGATCAAAGGAATTTTGGTCGATTTATTGTATTCAACTATTTATTTCACTGCTTACTCTATTAATTTATGGACTATTCATATTGACAGTTAACGATTATAAGATGTTTTTTTTAATCCACATTTTCACTTTAATTGCTACATCAATTGATATCTCATGGTACTATATTGGTCAGGAGCAAGTTAAAAGTATAACGACTAGAAATATAGTAGTGAGAATAGTCAGCATTACATTAATATTTACTTTCGTCAAAGAAATAGATGATTTACCCATTTATATAATGATTAATGCAATAACCCTTTTCATTGGCCAGTTAATCATGTGGATTCCATTATTAAAAACTATAAAATTCCAAAAAATCACTTTTAAAGATATTAAAGTTCATCTAATGCCAATCATAAGTTTGTTCTTACCACAGATTATGATTCAAATTTATATCCTTGTTAACAAAATTGTATTAGGACGGGTTTCTGGAGAAGTAGAGGTTGGTTACTATAACCAAGCAGACAAAGTAATTCGAATCGCATTAGGGTTTATTACATCATTAGGTACGGTGTTGCTTCCAAGAATGGCAAAAGAATATTCACAAGGCAATATAGATTCAATGAAAAAATACATTGACTATTCCCTTCAATTTGTCTTAATGATTACCTTACCGATGACTCTGGGTTTAATGGGAATTTCTCATAATTTCGTTGCCTGGTTCTTAGGAAGTGAATTTAAATCTGTAATAAACTTACTAATAATAATGAGCCCGGTAATATTTTTTGTTGGTTTAGCCAATATTTTTGGTATCCAGATTTTAGTTTCTACAAATCAGCAAAATAAATATGCTATTTCCATTACGATTGGGGCTATTCTAAGTTTAATAACCAATATACTTTTAGTAGCTCATATGGCAAGCACAGCAACAACCTTAGCACTTTTGATTGCTGAAGGAACTGGTGCAATAATTCAATTGTTCTTTGCAAGAAAATACTTTAATATAAAAAGCTTCATTAAAATGTTCATGAAATATTTTGTATTAAGCATGATGGTTTATTTATCCGCTATCACAGTTGATCGATTATTAAATTTTAGTCCATTGCTAGTTACTTTCGTTCAATTGTTCATTGGGTTTAGCATATATTTCGTTGGATTACTGATTATTAAGGATTCTATTGTCGTAAAGCTAGCAAATATAGTAAAACAAAGAATTATTCGTTAATTAGTTTTTATAGTCTCTATGTTTTTGTTTAGAATTGAATGATTAGCAAGTGAAGGGAGCAAGACATTTTGGATATAAGTACTAAATATTTACCTTCTGTTTATATTGTAATTCTTAATTACAATAATCCAGATGATACAATTGCCTGTGTAGAAGAAGCAGAAAAAATTAATTATGAAAATTTTAAAATTATAATTGTCGATAATTTTTCAAAAGATAATTCTGAAGCTATTTTAAAGCAAAGGTTTCCACAACATACATTCCTTCAAACTGGTGCCAATTTAGGATATGCGGGCGGAAACAATATCGGAATGAAATTCGCAAAAGATCAGAATGCCGATTACATTTGTATTTTAAATAACGATGTCATTACTGATAAAGACTTTTTGAAAATGTTATTGGATTATCTAGAAACAAATCCAAATGTTGGTGTAGTAGGACCTAGAGTTTGTGAGTATGATAAACCTGAGCTTGTTCAATCTACTGGTGCGATGATTAATTTTAATACAGGAAGAGTCAATGTTTTAAATAATCTAGTTCATGAAGATCAAGTAAAAGGAAAAATAATCTCGTGTGATTATGTCGGTGGTGCCTGTTTACTTTTCAAGAGCAATATCCTTAATGAAGTCGGGTATTTCCCTGAGGATTATTTTTTATTCTATGAAGAGACAGAATGGTGTTTAAATATAAAAAAGATGGGTTATGAAGTGATCTGTTACTGTGATGCAAAAGTTATTCATAAAGGTTCTGCTTCGATCAATCAAATTTCGGGGTTATCAGAATACTTTATGTACCGAAACGTTGTCATATTTATGAATCGAAACGCGAAAATGAACCAACTTCTTGTTTTTTATCCCTACCTAATTTTGTATAGTTTATATCGTGGTGTGATTAAAAAGGATGGGTTAAAATTTGCTAAGTATTTTTACCATGGTTTAACTAGTAAAAATAAATA
Organism: Bacillus sp. T3; assembly: GCF_033449965.1. Taxonomy (NCBI): domain Bacteria; kingdom Bacillati; phylum Bacillota; class Bacilli; order Caryophanales; family Bacillaceae; genus Bacillus; species Bacillus sp. T3. Next base: position 641,381 of record NZ_CP137761.1, on the reverse strand, counting down.
CGAAAATAAATTATAAAGTGGAACCTTCACCAACGGGAGTTCTTTCCCGTAAATGGAGGATAAATAAAAAAAGGACTAGTAATCTATTTTGATTTCTAGTCCTTTTGTATTTAAGCTCTTATTACAATCATTTTACCAACACTTATAATAAAAATATATTACAGTTCAAAATAAGAAGTAATTCCGTCAGCGATTGCTAATGCTAATTTATTTTGATAAGCATCTGTAAATAATTTTTGACGGTCGCTTGAATTGTTAATAAAGCCCATCTCGATTAAAGATGCAGGCATTGCTGCTTCACGTACAACAGAAAAAGATTGCCCTTGAGTTCCACGATTCACCGCACCTGTATATCCAATCATTTTTCCTTGCATCAAATTGGTAAGTGTAACACTTTTAGAAATTCTTTCTGGATTATTATGCATTGCACCATTGATTTTTGGGGCGATTCCTTGATCTTGATAATAATATGACTCAATCCCGGAAGCAGATGTTTCTCCTGAAGCTGTAGAATTGGTATGAATACTGACGAAAATATCCGCACCAGTATTATTCGCCATTATAGAACGATTGAGCAATTCTACAGTAGTATTACCATATCGAGACATATAAACGATTAAGCCACGAGCCGATAAGATGGATTGAACTTTTTTCGCAACAGCTAAATTCAAATCCGCTTCATGATAACTCCCAAAAATGGCACCTGGATCTGTTCCACCATGGCCTGGGTCTATAAATACAGTATTTGGTTGTTTAAATGCATTTTTTTCACTGACTGCTTCACCCATACCTTTGGGAACCAACTTAATTTCAATTGCTTCTAAACGCTTTGAATGTCCTTCAGAGCCAGCTTTCATTCCATTTTTTGCCCACCCCAACCAGCCAAATCCTTGAACATGAACACGATAATAAACATCATAGTAATTTGCTATGTTACCAGTTAGGTCTATTTTTACAGCTTCCAATCGCTTGGCTTGCCCAGATGTGCCCGAAACTTGACCATTCGACACATTATTTAGCCATCCATAATCTTGAACATGTGTTGTATAGATAATATCACCGCTATACGGTGTATTCTGTAATTCAATTTTCATTGCTTCTAAGCGTTTAGCTTGCCCTTGAGTTCCAGCCATTGCACCATTTTTCACATATTCTAACCAGCCGTAAGTCTCAACATGAGTAGAATAAGCGACAGAAGGGTCTTTAAAAGACGAACCAGGTGCATCTCCACCTTTTTCGATTAATACAATTTCAATCGCTTCCAATTGTTTTGCTTGTCCTACATTACCAGCTGTTTCACCATTTTTCGACCAGGTTAACCAACCAAACGATTGTTGGTATACACGATAATAAACATCGTACCTATTTGCCATTTCTCCTGTTAAATTCATTTGAATGGACTCAACTCGTTTTTGTTCGCCTGTTTTACCACTTGTTGCTCCATCAGAAACAGCTGCCAACCAACCGTAATCTTGTACATGAGTCTTGTAGGAAATCCCTCCTGTATACGGAGTATTATCTAAGAAAATCTGAATTGCTTCTAAGCGTTTTTCTTGGTCAACAGTTCCACTTAATTCTCCGTCTGATACTGAATCTAACCATCCACTATTTTGAATGTGTGATTTATAAGTTACAGTGGGTTCTAATGTCATAGGATCTTCATTAGGTGGTGGTGTAAGTTCTTTTTCTTTAACCATAATTTGAATAGCTTCTAAACGTTTAGCTTCACCAGTGGTTCCAGATAATTCACCATTTCTTTTCCAATCCATCCAACCATAATCCTGTGCATGCACACGGTAATAGATATCGTAATTTTCAGCCTTTTCACCGGTTAGTTCAATTTTAATCGCTTCTAAGCGTTTGCCTTCACCTGTAGTGCCACTTGCATTACCATCAGAAACATAGTTCAACCAACCATTGCCCTGTACATGAGTAGAGTATTTTACACCCAAACCCTGAACATTATCAATTGATATTTTTATGCTTTCTAAACGTTTGTTTTGACCTTCTGTACCTGATGTCACACCATCAGAAACAGCGTTTTGCCAACCAATGTTTTGTACATGAGTGGAATAATTAATAGAAGGTTTCTCATTTGTCACCTGAGTACTAAGTGTGTTTAACTGGTTTAATTGATCAAATTGAGCTATATTTCCTATAATATCATCGTTAGTTTCCTTTGTATTGCCAAAATCTACAGTTGAATCTAAACCTGGATTTATTGAATCGTATTGTTCTTTCGATATGGCTATTTTTTGATTCTCATCATCAGTAGAAAAGTAAGTTAAGCCATGATTTTCAATCATAGTTCCGTTTTCATCAATTGTTTTTACTTCTTCAACGGAAGTCCCATTTTCGTTTGTTACCACTACTGTGCTTTGATCCTTTAACTCAAGAGGCTTTACTTCTTCAACATTAAATGAATCAGACATAGATACTCTAAAATAAATACGCTCTTTTTCGTTTACTGTAAATTCGATTAATTCATTAGTAACCTCAATCATGAATTTTTCTTCTTTATTTGAAGAATCAGTATGAACTTCAAATTTACCATTTACAGTTGATTTCGATTCATCTGCCCAACCAGTGAATATCAATGTTACATCTTCATTATCTACTATTGTTTGTTCTTCACCATTATAATGAATGAGATAATAACTAAAACCTTCTAGATTTCTAGTACTTGCGCTTTCCAATGCGTAAGCAATGCTAAACTTGGAAAGGAATTCAAAACTCATTAATATCATACAAATTAATAGTAAAAATTTCCTTCTCATCATCATATTCCTTATTAATATATTTTAATACATAAAAACCTAAAGGTTAATATTTCCATGCATTAATACTATTATTCTAACATAATAGTAAATTATAAACATTAATAAATTGGTAGAGAGAGTATATGAAGCTTATTTATATTAGAAACAAAGGCTGCCTCAAAGTTATCTATCAATAACTTTAAGGCAGCCCTTTTAACTAAATGTTTATATTATTTTATTTAAATTTAGGTATTTCTAAATATATGGTAAATGGTTGAATTTTATATACTTCATACATCGTATTGACTTGTTTATATGCCCAACCAATATCTGATGCATACTGATGGCTAGCGGTGCCTTTAGTAGCCATAAATTCCGGATTCCAGCGCATTTCATATAATGTATTTTGAACTGTATTAGTGTAGTTATTACCTGACAAATAACTATTGTCAATAAATGCAGCACCACCCACAATTGCATCATATGGAGTAAACCAACCTTTTTCATAAGCTGTTTTTGCCCCGTTCCCAATTGGATTGGAATCAATCGCCCCGATGCCATACATATTATAAACAATTTTCCCATTATATTCTATACCTTTAGCCAGTGTGGAAGTTCCGTTTCCAGTTTCTAACAAAGTATGAGCCATTAAATACACTTCATTTATCCCATACTTTTTTCCAGCATCTATAAATGCCTGACCTTGATTTTCTAATATTCCTTTTCCTTTAAGGTATATATTTAAGGTCTCAGCAGACACTCCACTCAATTTTGTTAGATTCATAAATTGCAGTCTTTGCTTCTCATCATTTACAAATTTAACTGGATCTAAATAATATGATACATCTGAGGATGTTGCATTACGCCAACTACCGTAACTTATTCTGCACCATCCATCATTACTTTCTTCTAAGATAGTTAATAGTGCTCCTTTTTTTCTGTACCATAAATATGACTAGCAGTACTCTTTTCTGATCTAACACTAAGCGAATCAGCTGTTACTTCACCAAGTCTTAATATTGTTGCAAGTGTACTATGCACATACAAAACTTTTCCATTGTATTCTATTTTATACCACCTTGTACTACCCGAAACTATATCTCCTGTAACATTATCATCCAACATTTTAAATAAAGTACCTTTTCCAACGTTAACATCAATGCTACTATTCAAGGTTGGAGAAGTTCTAAGGTTTACACCGTTTCCACTTATGGAGCCCCCATTAAACACATTGATATATTGACTACTTACATAAGCAGGGGCAGCGCTATATTTATCAGTCTGTGGTGCAACTTTCATTTGCATATTTACTGCATCGGTCAACGTAATGTTATACATATTGTAGTTAATGAATAATCCAACATCTACAAATGGCTTATTAGTAGGACCAGGGGCTGCTCCACCCTTTGCTACTAAAACAACCTCAAATGCTTCCAGGCGCTTCGATAGTCCCTGTGTACCTGCAGATTCGCCATTTTTAGCCCAATCTAGCCAACCATAGCTTTCCGCGTGAACACGGTAATATACATCAAAACGTTCTGCCATTTCACCAGTCAAGTTTAATTGGATAGCTTCTAGACGTTTACTTTGACCAGATGTTCCTGATAATGCACCATTGGATACATTATTTAACCAGCCATAATCTTGAACATGAGTTCTGTAAGAAATCCCACCTGGATAGGGAGCATTTTTTAATGAAATCTTTACGGCTTCCATTCGTTTCGCTTGTCCTACAGTTCCTGACGTTTTTCCATTAGACACATCTGCTAGCCAACCATAATCTTGAACATGGCTTGAGTAAACAACAGATGGATCAACAATAAATGGTTTATTAATTGGACCAGGGGCTGCTCCACCCTTTTCAACTAATACAACCTCAATTGCTTCCAGGCGCTTCGATAGTCCCTGTGTACCAGCAGATTCGCCGTTTTTAGCCCAATCTAGCCAACCATAGCTCTCCGCGTGAACACGGTAATATACATCGAAATGTTCTGCCATTTCACCAGTTAGGTTGATTTTAATCGCTTCTAATCTTTTACTTTCTCCGGATGTGCCAGATAGTGCACCATTTGATACATCACTTAACCAGCCATAGCCTTGTACATGGGTTGAGTAAGAAATACTTCCTGCAAATGGAGCATTTTCTAATGAAATCTTAATGGCTTCCAATCGCTTCGCTTGTCCTACCGTTCCTGACATTACTCCATTAGAGACCTGACCTAACCAACCGTAATCTTGAACATGGGTTGAGTAACTAATAATAGGGGTGGGGTTTATTGATAAAGTTCGAACTGAAGTAACTTCTTCTGTTATTTGGCTGGAATTTTCCACCTTTTCTATTGAACTATCATTGGAAGATACAACATTTCCTACCGAATCAACATTAGAATTTAATGAATTATATTCTTCTTCAGTAATCACAATTTTTTGGTTATTCTCATTAGTTGAATAGTATATTTTACCCTCATTTTGAATCACAGTACCATTTTCATCAACTGTCTTTATTTCTTCAATAGAAGTTCCGTTTTCGTTTTCCGCAACAACTGATACTTGCTCATTTAATTCTAGCGGTTTAACTTCTAATACTTTAAATGAATCTGATAAAGCTAATCTATATTTTATACTTTCAGTTTCAGATATAGCTAATTCATTTAGTTCATTGTTAACCTCTAAGGTTATATTTTCAATTTGAATTGTCGAATCTTTTTGTATTTCCAATTTACCATTTAAAGATGATTTTGATTCATCAGTCCACCCAGTTAAAATTAATTTTGCATTTTCATTAATTACGATTTCCTGTTCTCCACCACCATAATAAATGAAATAATAATTAAAGTCTTCTTCAACACTTCCTATTTGGGAACCTTCAATTGCATAAGCAACACTTTCTTGTGAAAGAACCGTGGATCCCATTAATAGCATTCCTACTAGAACTAGATTTCCTTTCATTTATACTACTCCTTATATATTATTTATATATAAAAAAACAAATACTAACTTAACTCGACAATTTTCAAGTAATAATACTATTAGTCTAGCATAAAAAACCAATTAGAAAACTATTATTATATTACTAATTTTTATTTTTAAAAATAGCTTAGGACCATATCAGCACTCCAAAAGTATTGGTTCTTTCACTCAAATTGATCTCTTGTGTTTTGAAAAGCTAGCTATAATCTCATATTTGTTACTAAACAAAAAAACTGTAGACAAACTCGAAATTAATCGAATTGTCTACAGTATAATAGTTAAGCGCTAATCTTAAGCCATTTTTATTTACTATGTTAGATTTGGATCCAGATTATCGATCAGTCGCCATAATCTGATAGATAGGGCAATTTTATTTTATAACATACTCATTACTCTTTAACAAAATAGAACCATTTGAATCAACAATTTTTATTAATATCTTTATTTCCCCTCCATTTTCGGCAGAATAAGGGACATGTATTTCTGAATCAGTGACCATGTCCTTCTCAAATTTATCCCCATTTACATACACATTCGAAAATTTTGTAAAGTATTCACCCTTAATTATCAAGGATTCACCCTGCGCAGTTTTTTCAATAGAAGCCTGTCTTATCTTTGGATTTGCATGTCCCAACCTAAAATTTTTGTTAGAATTTAATGTTTCTTTATTAACTCCATACATTTCACCAAATAACACATCGTATTGTAATAGGTTCAAATCATTAAAAACTTGTAAATCCATTTTTTCTTTCTTCAAAAAATCACTTCTAGGGACATTTTTTAATGTACCATTATTAAATTTTGAAATTAGATAATTTGTAAGATTATTACCTTCTATTCCAGCTCTATCCAATAAAATAGGCCCTAGTAGTATTGTTCCAATATTATTATTATTTTTTTTACCAGAAAAATTGTCCCAAATAATGTATGGAGTAGAATACATATTTATGTAATCTTGGTATGTATTATCATTTTGAAAATACCCTGATTCTCGGTAAACCTGATAGTCTTCTCCAAGTAAAGGTAAATGATCGCCAAAAAAGACAACAATCGTTTTCTTTTGCATACTATCAATTTCCGTTATAAGTCTTTTTAGTTGCTTGTCGACTTCAGTTAAATTATCAGAATACACTTCAAGGATGTTTTCCGACTCTTTAGAAAATCCCTTTTTAGAATTTAATAGGTCTACCTCTATGTTAGCAAATGGTTTTTTCTCATCTGTACTATACGGCCCATGGTTTTGAGTAGAAACAGCAAAAATAAAATTTGGTTTTTCATTATTATTATTTAATTTTTTCAAAATCTGATCAGTTAAAGTTTGATCATGTATATAAGGATTACCATCAATTACATTGTCCATAAACTCTAGACTAATAAAATTATCAAACCCAAAGAGTTTGTATACTTGTGATCTATTATAAAACCAATGGTGCCATGTATGAATTGCAGTTGTATCATAACCATATTTTTTCAAAATAAATGGTATCGAAGGTATCGGTTTTTTTACATATTGTAAATATGCAATAGAACCAGCAGGTAAAAGCTGCATGGAAATACTCGTCAAGAATTCCATCTCCGTATTAACTGTTGATCCACCAAAAACAGGAACATTCAAATACCCAGAGCTTTGAACTTCCTGTAATTGACGAAAAAATGGGATAGGATCTTTATTAAATTGTACATTTTCAAGACGAACTGGATCCCAAAAAGCTTCACTCATTAACACGATAATATTAGGTTTTTCCTTTTCATTTCCTTCTTTTAAAACGGTTACATCTTCTATTATTTTTTCAAGTGTTTTTTTTGAATAACCTTTAGGCATTTCTATCGACAGCCATTTTAAATTAATTATAAAACTGGCAACAACACCATCGTGCTGATATGTCATTTTTTGGTCCCATGGAAAATATTCTACGTTTAGTTTCTCCTTAAGAAACGTATTAGTATTTTTGGTCTCATTATTAAAAATAAACACAAAGATGATAAAAATTAAGGCAGATACAAATATCGGAATTTTATTCAGACTCTTTTGATTAGGTACCCTGTATATTATATATACAATTAATGCTGCAACCACTAAAAAGACTATAGACAACACCATCAATAAATTTTCCGAAAAGAAATCTAGCATATTAAAAGCTTCTGCTCCAAGAATTAGATCAGAAGGTAACACAGGCTCTCCTCTTATTTCTTGTTTTAAATTACATGCAATTGCCAAAAGAAATAAAGGAATTGTAAATAAAAATGAAAAGAAAACCCATAGTTTCCTTTTGAATAACTGTAAGGAATAGAAAAATAAAAAAAGGATGATAAAGTTATACCAAAATTGTTTTGGGAATTCCTTAAGCCAAGTTATGGAATCAAAGATGCTTCCACGATACATCCATTCAACACTAAAAATAATCAAACATACCTGAATAATAGTTATTAATAAGGATAATAGCATTTGTTTAATTATTAGGTTCATTTTTCTGTCCTTTCAACCTATTTTCCTCACAATTAATATTTTTTCAAGTGGGACTCCCTCCCAAAAAACTTAAACTAAGTGAACTTAAATAAAAGCTGAATATGTTTTATTACTCTTTGTTATCTCTTTTAATATTTCCAAATGGGTGTCAATCAAAACACCATAAGGTATAATAGGTAATTAAAATAGGATCCTTTTATCTTCTTGCTTATGTTGGTTTGGTTATATACAATATTCAAGAACTATCAGATAATCATTAAGTAATTTATTAAAATGGTTTGTAAACACAAAAATTTTTCTTAAAATTTGGAGGATAGGATGAGTAGTAAAATAAAGGTAATGACGGTATTTGGAACGAGACCAGAGGCTATAAAAATGGCACCACTTGTGAAAGAATTAGAAAAACATCATAAACAAATTGAGTCCATCGTAACAGTTACAGCACAACATCGTGAAATGCTAGATCAAGTCTTGAATATTTTTGACATAGTACCTAATTACGATTTAAATGTCATGAAGGATAGACAAACTCTTATCGACGTCACTACTAAATGTTTAGAAGGTCTAAATAAGGTAATTCAGGAAGAAAAACCTGATATTGTATTAGTACATGGGGATACTTCAACTACGTTTGTAGCAAGTCTGGCTGCATTTTATAATTCCACAAAAATAGGACATGTTGAAGCTGGTCTTCGGACAAGGAATAAATATTCCCCTTATCCAGAAGAAATGAATCGGCAATTAACCGGTGTACTAGCTGACCTTCATTTTGCACCAACTAGTCAATCTAAGGAAAATCTAGTATCGGAAAATAAAAATGGCGACTTTATATTCATTACTGGAAATACTGCAATAGATGCTTTACAAACCACAGTCAAACTCAATTATTCACATCCGATTTTAGAGAAAGTTGGAGATGATCGATTAGTATTATTGACTGCTCATCGTCGAGAAAACACGGGGAAACCAATGGAGAACATGTTTAATGCGATAAAACGTTTGACTGAAAAACACAATGATATCCAGGTAGTTTATCCTGTACATATGAATCCTGTTGTACGTGAGATTGCTAATAGAATACTTGGTAAAAACGACCGCATTCACCTTATTGAACCGTTAGATGTTATTGATTTCCATAACTTCGCTTCAAGAGCATACTTGATATTAACTGATTCTGGTGGTGTACAAGAAGAAGCACCCTCCTTAGGCGTTCCCGTCTTAGTATTAAGGGATACTACTGAACGTCCAGAGGGAGTTGAAGCTGGAACATTAAAGCTTGCTGGAACAGATGAAGAAACTATTTTCAGGCTCGCTGATGAACTACTGTCGAATATAAATATTCACAATAAAATGGCGAAAGCCTCTAATCCATATGGAGATGGCCAAGCATCGAAAAGAATTGTCGATATTATTCTATATCACTTTGGATACAAAGAGGAAAAAACTAATGATTTTGGTGATTGAAAGTAATTTACCATTTTACAAAGATTTTTCATATAGTAGAAATATTGGTTTTAATTGATTTCTGCATGCAATTCAATAAAAAGCCTATACTCGGTTAATTAACAGGAGTATAGGCTTTTTATTGGTTTTATTATTGATTTTCGCGTAGTTTTTTTTCCATAAATCTCAACAAATCTTCACGCAGTTCTTCCTTTTCTAAAGCAAATTCAATTGTTGTTTCAATAAAGCCTAGTTTCTCACCTACATCATACCGGTTGCCTTCAAATTCATATGCAAATACACGTTGTATTTTATTTAACTTTTCAATCGCATCTGTGAGCTGAATTTCTCCACCAGCCCCTACCTCCTGATTATCTAAAAACATAAAGATTTCTGGTGAAAACACGTATCTCCCAATAATCGCCAGGTCAGATGGTGCAGTCCCTAACGCAGGCTTTTCTACAAAATTCCGCACTTGGAAGGAACGTCCCATTTGTTCAATTGGATTTATTATTCCATACCGATTCGTTTCATCTTCCGGAACTCTTTTTACACCAATAATAGAGGAATGTGTTCGATTGTATTCATCCATTAGTTGTTTTAAACAAGGTGTTTCAGCTTGAACAATATCATCACCTAAAAGAACAGCAAATGGCTCATCTCCAATAAAGTTTCGGGCACACCACACCGCATGACCTAATCCTCTTGGCTCTTTTTGTCTTATATAGTGAATATCTACCATTTTAGAAGTTTCTTGTACCGCTTCTAATAATTCTAATTTTCCCTTATCCAATAAGTTCTGTTCTAATTCAAAAGCATTGTCAAAATGATCCTCAATGGCTCTCTTCCCTTTTCCAGGTAACAATTATTATATCTTCAATTCCTGATTCAATTGCTTCTTCTACAATGTACTGAATGGTTGGTTTATCAACAATTGGCAGCATCTCTTTTGGCATTGCTTTTGTAGCTGGTAAAAACCTCGTACCGAGACCAGCTGCTGGAATAATCGCTTTTCGCACTCTTTTCACTTTTTACCCTCCATTTGCAATTATCAAATATACTTCAAAAAAATATTTTCATTATCATTTTTTTCCTTTTTATATCAAAAATTATTTCATAAGACAAGAATTTATACAACCTAGTATTTCTTTTATCTACGAAAATTCCAACTCCCTATTGTAAAAAATCACTTTTACAGGATGTATTCATTTCTATTCTCGAGCTCCCGACATATTGCTACATTATACAAACAGGATATTCATTTAAACAGATTGGGAAAATTTTGTTCTAAATGGAGGTCAGGGAAAGAGGATAAAATCAATCATGCCAATGCCTATGGCTAATTTGCGTTTCAATCGATTTTCTGTAAGTGAAAAATCGATCGAAGGGGTAAACGAAATGGGTCTCGCATTAATGGCCGTGAATTTAGAAAATTGAAAAAACCCCTCATTCTTATTATTAAGAGGGGTTTACCATATATAGTTATTTTAAGTCTCTAGATTCACTTCTCTTACTCCATCACCAATTGATGTGACATAGAAATCAACATCATAGCCCAGTCTCATTCGATAAGCATCATTAACGTGCTCCATAAATTGGTCGACCTCGCTAGTCTCGACAAGGGCAATGGCACTGCCTCCCATTCCGATACCCGTCATTTTAGCTCCAAGTACTCCAGGTTGCCGCCAGGATGCTTCAACAAGTGTATCCAACTCCACACCTGTAACTTCATAGTGATTCCGTAATGAAATGTGTGATTGATTTAACAAGCTTCCAAACGCAGGAAGATTCCCTCGTTTTATCTCCTTAATCGCCAATAATGTCCGTGCATTTTCAGAGACCACGTGTTGGACCCTCTTCTTTAGTATATCAGTAGGAATTAAGTGCTTAGAGTTTTCGAATTGCTCTAAATTTAAATCGCTAAGTGACAATATATTTATCGCACCTTGCAAATGACGAAGTGCATGCTCACATTCGTCTCGTCGTTGGTTATAGATAGAAGCTGCCTGCTCACTAGGCTTGTTTGTATTCATTAAGATAATTTTATAATGTTCTAATTTTAATGGGATATAATCGAAGGCTAATGTGTGGCAATCCAAGAGGATTGCATGGTTCATTTTTCCTTTTGCTACTATGAATGGATCCATTATTCCATTTATTGCGCCATTTATTTCTTGCTCAGCGGCTCTCCCTGCATTAATGAGTTCCAACCGAGGGATGTGCAACTGAGATAATTTATTAGCGATTTCTCCTACTAGCATCAGTAATGATGCCGAAGAAGAGACTCCTGCACGCTGCGGTATATTCCCGGAAACAAGCAGATCAAATCCTTCATTTATTTTATGGCCCTCTTGCTGCAAAATGGATAGAATTCTTTTCGGATAATTTACCCAACCATGGCTTGGTAAAAAATCCAGGTCATCCAGTGTGAATTGTATCATGCCTTGCTCTGAAAAATTTTTCGAATACAAACGAACTAATCGATCAGTCCGCTTGCTTACAGCGCCATATGTTCCGAGTGTAATGGCACAAGGTAATATATGACCACCATTGTATTCAGTATGCTCTCCTAATAAGTTTATACGACCAGGAGAAAAGAAATAATGATCAGCTTCTTGTGAAAAAGAAGTCTGGAAGTCTGATGCAAGGGCGCGAAAATTCACATGAACCACTCCTCAATAAAGAGATTGTTAGTGCCATAAACCCTTTCCACCTATAAGCGTAGTAAAAGTTAGTGAGTCCGTCAATGAAAATATTGATAAATACCCTAATTAATTCCTTTTTTCCATTAAAGCAACGGCAGTTGAATCTAAACACAAAATAGTTTAATATTTAGTTAAATAACTAAATACTTATTAGCGAAAGGAGACGGGTCAGTTGAATTCTACCTTTAAAGCTTTATCAGATCCAACCCGACGGCAAATTCTTGATTTGTTGAAGGAAAAGGATCTAACTGCTGGTGAAATATCAGATCACTTTCAAATGTCAAAGCCGAGTATTTCCCAGCATTTAAAAATCTTAAAGCATGCTGAGTTAATCCAGGATGAAAAAAATGGACAATACATTATCTATTCATTAAATACAACCGTGTTTCAGGATTTACTTAACTGGGTCTTTCATTTTACAAAACCTTCACATCAGGATAAAAAGGAGGATAAATATAAATGAAGAAACACATCATTCCCATTTCCATTATTGCCTTAACAATATTAATTTGGATTATTACTTACTCGAAGCTTCCGAGCGAGCTCCCCGTTCATTGGAATTTCAATGGAGAAGTTGATGGATACTCTTCAAAACTAAATGCCATGCTCACTCAGGTAGCTATTATGGTGCTTATATATGTTTCAATTGCCTTTTTGCCTAAAATTGATCCACGAAAAAAGAATTACAAATACTTCTCTAGTAGTTATCAATTGATCTATAATGCACTGTTAGGTATTTTCTTTGCATTGAATGTACTAATGATACTTTATGGCTTAGGCTATGATATTCCTATGTCCGCCCTCGGAACCGTCATCATCGGCGTGATTTTTATCGTGTTGGGCAATGTAATGCAACGGATTCGTTCAAACTTTTTCCTTGGACTTCGGACACCATGGACTCTCAGTAATGATGAGGTATGGAAAAAAACGCATCGTTTTGGTGGAAAGCTATTCTTTGGATGCGGAATCATTCTCTTATTATCAACCTTTTTGTCAGGAGTATTAAAACAGACAATCATCATCGCCGTACTTGCAGTAGTCATCGTCGCACCTTATCTATATTCCTACTGGCAATTTAAAAAGTTATCGTAGAAACTTTAAAAGAGAACATCGTGCAAATGATGAGTTCCCATGTAGTCGGCTAACAATTCATTCATTCGATGTTCTCTTATTATTTTGCTCAATTAAAGCTGCTTGCCATTCTTTTTAGCATTTGCATCAAGCATTGCCCCAAGACCTATTCCTATTATTAAACCGAACGATACAGAGTAAATATGTACGAACATAAACGCTAACCCGAAAATTAATCCTAGAACAAGCCATTGATTGATATATTGCCTTTCTTCTACTAAACCATGGTCCTTCTTTAAATGTGTCAAAACTTTTTTCAAATCAGCTTTAAATTTTTTCAAATCGACTGGCTTTCCTTTTATCATGTCTTCTGTGGTACCAAGTAACTGATCAATACTCTGCTTATTTTCTTCACATTTTTTGCAGTTTTCGTGTGAAAAGCCTTCTACTCTCTCAATCATTTTTGGCAAGAAATTTATTTTATATTTTCTCATCGTACTATAATTCAAACTTTGTTTGTTCCGCTCCGCTTTTCCAATGGCTGTTTTATACCATTTTGATTTTTCCATTTGTCATCCCCCGATAACACCAAATATTTTCAAAAAATAAATAAACAATAGATGAAACAGACTGAATACATTTAACGCCAAATAAATAGTAGCATATTTTTTGTCAAAATTTGAGGATAAAACCTTTGCTAAAAGAATTCCCTGTATTCAACCGTATTTTTTTTTGGTATTGTATGAAATAGAAAATAATTGTCAATTCATTTGGAGGTTTCTTAAAACATGGCACGTTCGAAGACTCGCAAGCCTTTATGGCTTAAAGTGACGACTATCGTCGCTTTAGTTTTATTTATTGGAATTGCAATCTATGGATTTATATTCTACCGGTCACTTTCATCCGCTTTAAATGATATCCATGAACCAATCGACCGAAAATCGGATAAGCGAGTGGAGGAAGTTACACTTGAGAAGAAACAACCATTCTCCGTATTAATGCTTGGTGTTGATGAGCGGAAAGGTGACCGTGGACGTTCAGATACTATGATTGTTTTAACGGTTAATCCAAATCAAAACTCAGTCAAAATGCTGAGTATTCCTCGTGATACTCGGACGGAAATTGTTGGACACGGGACTGTGGATAAAATCAATCATGCGTATGCATTTGGCGGACCAGAAATGTCGATGGACTCAGTCGAAAACTTCCTTGATATTCCAATTGATTACTATATGAAAATTAATATGGAAGGTTTCCAAGAAATTGTTGAAGCAGTTGGCGGTGTTACAGTTAATAACAACCTTGATTTTACGTACGGTGGTTCTCATTTCCCAGTCGGTGAAATAACATTGGACGGCTCAAATGCACTAGATTATATTCAAATGCGTAAACAGGATCCAAATGGAGATTTTCGCCGGCAGCAGCGTCAGCGTCTTGTTATCCAAGGAGTGATTCGTAAAGGCGCAAGCTTAAACTCCATCACAAATTTCGGTTCTATTTTCGAGGCATTAGGCAGCAATGTTAAAACTAACTTAACCTTTAGTGAAATGGTTGAAATTCAAAAGAATTACAAGAGTGCCAGTCAGAATATTGAGCACGTAACCATTTCTGGTAAAGGAACAATGATTGATGGAATCTATTATCTACAAGTTCCTGATCAAGAAAAACAAAGAGTCCAAGATATTATGAAGAATCATTTGGAATTAACAAAAGCTGATCAGCAATAATAAAAAAGAAGCCATCGGCCCACTTTAATGAGGTTCGATGGTTTTTTTGATTGGTTACGATATCGTTGAGTGGTATTCTAGGTTGGACGTCACATAACGAATTACATGTTTGCTGCCTAATCTAAATTATAATCCCAAAGCATCCGCCACTCCCCTTTCTCTTGAACAACATAACATGGGTGCTCAATCGTAAATTTCCCGAATTTCGTTTGGAACGTTTGATACACAATGACCTCTTGTACGTTTTTCAATGTTGGGCTGTCCGATTGTGCTTTCCATTCATCGTGTTCTTTTGTATCGCCCAACTCAAAGGTAAAAGTTTTCGTATCCAGATCCTGCATAAATACATGTGCTCGCCCCTGAATGTATTGATCTTTATTAAAGCGCTGCTTCATTTGTGAATGAAATAATTCCCAAGAACTCCCAAAATCACCTTCTTGTTCAAACTCAAAAAACTGCTCAACAAGTTTTTCCGGCTCGCTTTTCATTGTCCCCATTAAACTGGCCACTGCAATTCCAATTACAGCCATCGTAATCGCTATTAATAAGAGTGGTTTATTCCGTCTTCTCACATCGCATCACCTTGTACTATGTATATTTAGGCGGAGAGTAAATATGATTGGGTCGTTTTTAGAGCATTCATTTTTAACTAGAGAACTCCCCACTATTTACCAAAACGGTAAGTTCGGCATTCATATAATTATTTACCTACCAACGCGGCGATAATTTTACTATATATATAAACTTTATAGTCAGTTTAATTTTTTAAAAAACTCGATTGACACTATACCCTTTAGGGTATAATATAAATCTAGTTCTATTTTTTAACACCATGATACATTCTATGTAAGGAGGAAAAAATATGGATTATAATGATAAAATTAAAAACCGTGTAAAACGGATCGAAGGTCAATTACGCGGAATTTTGAGAATGATGGAAGAAGATAAGGATTGTAAAGAAGTCATCACTCAGCTCTCAGCTGCAAGAACAGCGATTGACCGCACGATTGGTGTAGTCGTCAGCTCTAATCTAATAAAATGTGTAAAAGATGCCGAAACGCAGGGGCAGGATGCAGAAGAATTAGTGAAAGAAGCAGTCGAGTTACTTGTAAAAAGCCGTTAACACGCGATCCGCTTTGACATGCTTGTGTAAAAAAGGAGATACTCCTTTTTATTTTCCACCATTAATACCTATAGGGGTTTGTGTATTTATAAAAGAATCCGCATTTTAAGGAGGAAGAATCAACAATGGATTTAGTCAATTACGCTATTATGGGAGTTTTTATCATCTTGTTAATTCTTAGATTAATGCCGACAAAAGGCGTGAAACAAATAACTACTGCTCAATTAAAAGACTACTTGCAAAATAAAGATGTTCAATTTATCGATGTCCGTACCCCTGGTGAATACAAAGGAAACCACATTCGCCAGTTTAAGAATATTCCACTGCACCATTTAGCTCAAAGCACACACCAGTTATCGTCTGACAAAGAGGTGGTTGTCATTTGTCAGAGTGGAATGCGAAGCAATAAGGCTAGCTCGCTATTAAAGAAGGCTGGTTTTAAAAACGTAACAAATGTCCGAGGAGGAATGAGTGCTTGGCACTAGAATTTGGTGAATTTATTCTGAAACATTACCCTTCCTACGTAAAAGTGTAGGAATATTTACATGGCTAAATTGAGATAGAGTTTATACAATGGCTATAAAAGACTGAATTTACATGATGGAGTGGATTTGCAGATGATGAAAAAATTATTAGTTGGGTTGATTGTGTTATTATTTATTGGTTTTATAGGTTTTCAATTTATGGATAGTTCCGCTGAAATTAGCAATATTTCAACTGATGAACTGGCTAAAAAGCTTGAAAGTGGCGATAATCAGGGCGTGTACATTGATGTCCGTGAGCCGGATGAATATGCCGCAGGACATATTCCGGGAATTATAAATCTTCCTCTGAGTACTTTAAGTGAAGAAAGTGCTAATTTCCCGAAAGACTCAGAAGTGGTTATAATTTGTCGAAGCGGGAACCGTAGTATGCAGGCCGCAGAGAAGCTGAGAGATTTTGGGTTTACGAAGCTCGTTAATGTCCAGGGCGGCATGAACGATTGGAATGGAGAAATTGAGTAATGATTTGAAACAGTGTCTATGCACATTTTAGACGCTGTTTTTTATTTTATACGTCTCCTTTTTCTCGGACTAGTATGAATAAATGTAATTGCTATTAAATGCAGTATTTGTCATAATTGAAATTGGTAAATTTATGATTTTATTCCATTTTCCGAAGAAATATTTTTAAGTTTTACATAGACAATGGTGGAGGTAGATTGATTGAAAACTATTTTAACTATGCTATATGGAATTATCTGTATTGCGTTTATTGGTTTTAGTCATTTTTGGTGGAATGAAAAAACAACTGTACTCCAAGCAGCAGAACTTAGTAATGGTCTATCGAACCAGGCTATTGTCCAGCAGGAGACGATTGACCATCTCCTTCCGCTTACAGAAAATTGGCCTGATACAAGCGTTGAAAATCTTAAAAAAGCCATTAAAGAACAAAGACCGTTCAAAATTGTCATAGCTGGTTCCGATGTATTAGGAGGCGAAACTGGGTGGGCTCAAGCAACTAAAGCAAAATTACTTGAAGCATATGGGAAAGAAAACCTCACCGTTGAAATTAGAGAGTATAATGGCACCTCAGATGTTTTTATTGCAGAAAACAAACAATTTGAACTTGCAGATTTACATGCGGACTTACTATTATTTGAGCCATTTATTTTAAAAAATAATGGATATATTTCTATTGATACTACTCTTGCAAACTTAACGACAACATTAGAAAACATTAAGCAAGTTTCTCCTGCTATTGATGTCATTTTAATGCCGGCTAATCCAATTTATAATGCTAAATATTATCCAGTACAAATTGCATCATTAAAACAATACGCAGAGGAAAACCATCTGGTTTACTTGGACCATTGGAGTATGTGGCCAGATCCTAATACTGAAGATATTAAAGAATACTTAACTCCAGATCAATCTCAGCCCAATGATCTGGGGCATAAGCTTTGGAGCGAATTTGTAAGTGCATATTTGATTAGTAAGCACTAGTAATAGTGTTATATTTGAACCGGCTCTCCTATTTTTGGAGAGCCTTATTAATCGCAATTATATGTTTTCATATATATTCGGAAATTCTGACTTAATCCTGTCAAAAACACAACATTTTTAACATTGTTAAAACGTCTATAATAGAAGTTATGAGGATGCGTTCAGACTTAACTAAAAGGTTTAAGTATCATGCCTTTCTACCGTCAGGCCTTTCTCAATACTTCTATAATAGTGAGTGATTACTGTGGACATAAGATTGGATATTACTAGAACCTATACAGTCCTTGTCTCGTTAATTGGAATTTTGGCTTTTTTGTTAATGGAACCTTTCCATTTTTTGAATGCGTTTAATTCTTTTCTCACGTATGCTATACTTGGAGCTATTTTGCTCTTGAGTCACTTTACCATTACAATTGCACCTTATGAAAAAACAATTTCGATGGATTCAGCTATTTACTTATCCACACTATTTTTAAACGGTCCTATGTTTACACTACATATTTTGCTTTTTCACTATATCATTTACGGAATATGGAAAAGAGAAACTGAATGGTGGAAGCATGTTTTTAATTTTGCGACCTATACATTAATGCTCATTGTTGCTTATTTTATTTTTATTCTCTTTGGAGGAGACATCGGAGGAATCACCTCCTCCAATTTAATGCCGTATGTACTATCTTTAAGTAGCTATTTTTTCACAAACATGTTCCTTTCAAGTATTTATTTATTTTTATCAAAAGAAGAAGATAAACTTAGCATTAAGAATGAATTTTTTAAAAACAAATCGTTTTTGATTAGCTATTCTTTTACACTTTTACTTTCCATTGTCCTTGGGATTTTAATCGAGCATGAAGGTGTTTTTGGATTATTTCTGTTTATCTGTATTTCTTTGCTTGTTTCCTTTGCTTTCAGCCATAGTTTCCAACTTTTTCAAAGTGCCACTAGCAAAGCTAGAATAGATTTTTTAACAGGCCTAAACAATCACGGTAGTTTCAAAGAGATTCTAGAGAAGGAAATAGAATTGGCGAAACAGATGAATCAACCATTAAGTTTAGCACTCCTCGATCTTGATGATTTTAAAAAATATAATGATTTATATGGGCATATCCAAGGGGATGTTCTTTTAAAAACGTTTGGCACATTGATTGAATCTTATGCTTCCTCTAAGCAATTCATTACTGCTCGTTATGGTGGTGAGGAGTTCGTCATTCTAATGCCGAACACTAAAAGTCAGGGAGCTTTTTTCTATGTAAACCAGGTTCGAAGAAGCGTTAATAATACATATATTGAAGGAGTCGAAGCACTCCCATATGGCTGTTTATCTTTTTCAGCTGGTATTGCAGAGCTGGAACAAGGGACCTATAACAGTTCAGAGTTATTACATAAAGCAGATCAAGCGATGTATCGTTCCAAGGCACAGGGGAAAAATATGGTCCAAATTTTCCAGGAAAAGTTAGCGAGAACTCAATTTGTTATTGATGAAGAGCTGGAAAAAGCGGAGCAGCAATTGTCTCTGTTTCTGTCAAAGGATGTTCATACATATCGACATAGCAAACGTGTGTGTCAGTATGCTTTTGATTTTGCACAAATGCTTAAGCTAGCTGAACATGAGCGAAATATTCTTGTGTTGGGTGCATTAGTCCATGATATAGGCAAGCTGGAAGTACCCAAATATTTGTTATTAAAAAAGGGAAAACTTGAGTCCTCAGAATGGGACATAGTTAAAGACCATGTTGTCTTTGGGAAAGATATCATTTCCACCAATAAAAGTTGGGCTGAGGTTTTGCCTTTAGTTGAGCTCCACCACGAACGGTTTGATGGTCTTGGCTACCCTTACGGTTTAAAGGGAGAGAACATTCCAAAATTAGCCAGGATTTTGTGCATCCTTGACTCATTTGATGCGATGACCTCAGAAAGACCGTACCAAAGAATTAAAACTTTTGAAGAAGCCATTGACGAACTGCAAAGGTGTACCGGTAAACAATTTGACCCTAAATTCGTTAAACCCTTCATCCAAATGATCAAAACACTTTAGTAGAGTGGGGGACAGTCCCTCGATGCTTTAAAGCGGTAAACCTTTTTTGCGGATTTCTATAGGTAATATCTTAATTTTATTTGGGAATGTTATGTTTAGGTGTTCATTATAGGAGGATTTTGTTTGTGAGTAAGGAATCTTTTTTTCAGGATAATACATATTATAAAGACGTATTGGATTTGTTAGATATAGCTTTTTGGTCAGTAGATATGATATCTGGAAACATTTTTCTTTCTAAGGGCGCTGAATCGCTTTTGGGGATTCCAAGAGCGGATTTTGAGAAAAACCCGAACCTTCTTAAGGAAATCATCCATCCAGAGGATCAATATATTTTCGACCTTGTAGCGGACAAATTACAATCAGGTATGAGTAATGAGCACGAATTTCGTGTCATTAAACAAAATGGTGAAATTCGCTGGATTCGAGGACACTCATCTTCCTTCAAAAAAACGGAAATGAATATTGAGCTTTTCTACGGAATTATTTTTGACATTACCGGTTTTATTAGGGAACAGACAGAGTTAAAAAATCGGAATGGTTCGCTTGAAAACTTAATTAATGAGGTCAATATTGTAGTTTGGAATGCAAATCTTATCACCAACGAGACCGTCTACTCACCAAGTGCCATGAATATTTATGGTATTTCTCATGAGGAATTTAGAAAGAACCCGCAATTATGGAAGGAACTTATTCATCCGGACGATAGAGTTATTACAGAAAAAAACGATGCCCTTCTCATTTCAGGAAGAAAGGTTACATGTAAATATAGAATTATTCGACCATGCGATGGAGAGATTCGCTGGATTGAAGACAGAGCCATTCCTTCTTTCGATCAGAATGGAAGGTTAACTTCATTTTTTGGTGTAAAAATCGATGTAACACATCGCAAGCTATCAGAGGAGAAAATCAATAAATTAACTTTTTATGACGTTTTAACGGGTATTCCAAATAATATCTTTCTTGAGAACTATTTAACTGATATGGCTAGCAAAAAAAGTACAAATGATTTCTTTGCATTCTTACTTTTAAACTTTGACCAGGTTCAAACACATCAATGAATCTTATGGACATCAATTTGGCGATATGTTAATGACTAAAGCCGTTGGTAGAATTCAATCGATTATTCCTAATAACGGGTTATTGTGCAGAGAGGTTGGCGATGAGTTTACTATTATTCTGAATGATGTAACGAAGGATCAGATTGAATTCTTTTGCCTCGAATTACTAAATTTGTTTCAAGATCCTTTTTTGATTAAAGGGATAGAAGTTTATACCTCTATTAGCATTGGTATTAGTGATTTTCCATCGTTGCATATAGATAGGAAGCATCTTATTAATCAAGCATATTATGCGATGCATATTGCCAAGGAAAACGGCAAGAATACGTTTTACTTTTATGATAAAAAAGATGAAATTAGTAAGTATAAAATTGAGACAGAAAATGAGTTAAAAAAGGCCCTAAAGAATAAGGATTTTATCCTTCACTATCAGCCACTTTATCATTTGCAAACAGGAAAAATATCGGGAATGGAAGCTTTGGTTCGCTGGCAGCATCCGCTAAAAGGGTTCATTCCACCATCAGATTTTATCCCATCTGCTGAGAAATCAGATTTAATCGTTGCCCTTGGGGAATGGGTTCTGTGTGAAGCTTGTGAACAGACTAAAAGACTGCAGGATCTCGGCTGTGGACCACTAACTGTTTCCGTCAATGTGTCAACGCGGCAGTTCTATGATAAAGATTTTGTTAAAAAACTAAAGCGAATCCTTGAAAAGACTGGGCTCAAGCCAAATTATTTAGAGCTTGAACTAACTGAAAGTATAATGCATAACATTGAGACTACGAAGCCAATTATTAAGGAAATAAAAATGCTTGGGATTAAAATTGCCATTGACGATTTTGGCACAGGATTTTCCTCATTAAGTATTTTAAAGCATATGCCTTTAGACAAATTAAAAATTGATAAATCGTTTACTGATGATATTGGCACGACGAAGGAGCCTCTTGTTAAATCGATTATTGATCTTGGTGTAAACCTAAATATGGACGTTGTCGCTGAAGGAATTGAAACAGAAGAACAAGCTCTATTTTTAAAAGAAAATCACTGTGATATTGGACAAGGGTATTTGTTTAGCAAGCCGCTTCCATTTGAGGAATT
Organism: Bacillus sp. T3; assembly: GCF_033449965.1. Taxonomy (NCBI): domain Bacteria; kingdom Bacillati; phylum Bacillota; class Bacilli; order Caryophanales; family Bacillaceae; genus Bacillus; species Bacillus sp. T3. The sequence continues at coordinate 618,940 of NZ_CP137761.1, read as the reverse complement.
GGAAATGTTATTAAAGGCGAACTATTCGGCAGCAGACTGTCCAGTTCACACCTAAATTCTTGGTCTAAGCTTGTAGTTATCAAGTGATAGCCACTGTCAGCAATGTTTTTTTTCTAATAGTTATTGTTTGAAGTCGTTTTTTGTTAGGAGTAGAATAAAAGTGTAAGATATGACAATTGCATAGGAAAGGAGGAATCAAGAATGACCAATCGATCATTACGAAGACGAAATCGTGAATTTGGTGAGATGTGGGATTCTTTCAACGATTTCTTCGGTGATCATTTCCTTGCATCTGTCCGCGGTGACATCCATCAATTCCGTACTGACATTAAAGATTCTGGAGATCATTATGTCATTGAGGCAGAAATGCCTGGCTTCGAAAAGGAAGCGATCAACATTGATTATGAACACAATTATTTAACGATTTCTGCAAAACGTGAAACGAACAGCACTGATGAAAAGGAAAACTTCATCCGTCAAGAGAGACACTATGGCGAGTTTGTGCGTCGGTTCTTTGTTGAAGACATTGATGAAAACAAAATCGAGGCTACCTTCACCAATGGTGTGCTTACCCTCAACTGTCCAAAACGGCAGTTAACTGGAACTGAGCATAAACGGATTGAAATCCACTAGCAAAATGTGTTTTAAATGAAAATGTGCTGAATCTACTACTACACCTCTCCTTTTACGACCGCACTCATTGAAAAATGAGAAGCGGTCTTTTTATTTATTTAACACTTTAACGTGATGGGGGACAGTCCCCCATCGCGGTAGTACGGTAAAGTGACAATGAATTGTCACAAAAATTCAAAATCTTTTTATTTTTTCTATGATTAAACTCACATACATTTTATATCTGATAATTTAAACTATTTAAAAAAGGGTTAGTTCGGAATTTAAATTATTATGAGAGGAGTATTAAAAGCATGATAGATTGGACGAATCCAATGAATAATGGTAATGGACTTGGTGAGGAATGGGGACCATATTCTCCACACCTTTATAATAGAGGGAATATAAGCTTCCTAAGTAAAGACTTTCCAAATGTACACTATTCGACTTCACCCCATTACCGGGATGGGGGACTATCACCGCGGGGATTGTTGCCAAGGGCTTTAATCGGTCATAGTGATTTGGATGGATAAGTTTTTTTCAATCAAGCAAAGAAAATGCCGCGGCAGCGTGCTCTGTTGCGGCATTATATTTTTACCTAATATCTATATTGGAAGCTGCTCGTAGTTTTATTGCTTCATATAGGTGTGTATCGGTGATCTTGTCGATTTTATCAAGATCGGCAATAGTTCGTGCTAGACGGATAAATTTTATTTGAACTCGATTTCTCCAGTTGCGCTTTAACGACAATTCTTGAAGATTTTGGAGTTGTCCTTGGGTTAATGGTTGATCTTTAATAAGAGTTTCAAAAGGTACTTTACTGTTCGTCATTTCCATTCCATAACGATGATATTGGCGTTCCCTAGCCTCAATAACTCTTTTTTGAACCTGTTCAGAATTCTCCTGTTTTTGGAGGATTGCCTTCCTCATATCAATCGCTTTTAAATTGATGTAAATATCAAAACGGTCCCTGATTGGGCCAGATAATTTGTTTTGATAAGCTACAACTTCTTTATTTGTACAAACACAATAGTGTGTGTTTGCACCACTATAACCACATGGACAAGGATTCATTGCTCCAATAAGAATAAATGCGGCTGGAAAAGATAATGTTGAACGGGCTCGGGCTATAGTTACATTCCCACATTCTATTGGCTGCCGAAGCATTTCAAGTGTTTTCCTTGTAAATTCAGCAATTTCGTCCAGAAACAACACGCCTCGATGGGCTAAAGAAATTTCACCTGGTTTCGGAATCTGTCCTCCACCGATGATCGAAATTCCAGATGCAGAATGATGTGGATTTCGAAACGGAGGGTTTTCATGGTCAATGATTGACGCCCCAGCTAATTGGTATAAACTAATCATTTCAAGTTGGGCATCCCTACTTAATGGCGGAAGAATAGACGGGAAGCTTTCTGCTAGCATACTTTTTCCGCACCCAGGGGGCCCAGTCATAAGCATATGATGTTCGCCTGCCGCAGCAACTTCCATTGCGTATTTTGGGTACGCATGTCCGATAATTTGTTGAAAAAAAAATCGTGACGAGGAAGGCATGGGATGTTTTCGCTCTATTTTGGATGTATGTTCTGTTTCTATTGGTGCTCCTAATAGATGCTGAATAACTTCTATTAAAGAGGATACATATATGATATTTATTTTTTCAAAGTGAAGGGTTGGCAGTGTTTCATCATATGGAATATATAATACTTTGAAATCTAATTTTTTTGCTGCCAATATCGCAGGGAGCATACCTACAGTGGGCTGGATGTTCCCGTCAAGCGAAAGTGCACCAATAAATCCGATTTGATCAAGATCTTGAATAGTTAAAAGGTTTAATGCCTTTAGTATCCCAATTGCAATGGGAAGGTCAAATTGTGGGCCATTTTTTCTAAGCTCTGATGGTGATAGATTAATCATGATTTTTTGACCGTTTATCGAGTATCCTGCTGAATAGAGAGCAGCAGCAACACGCCTTTTCGATTCTCTTACCGAGGCATCTGGTAAGCCAACGATTGTGATCGATTCCAGACCAAGTTGTGCATGGACCTCAACTTGAATACGGTACCCTTCAAGCCCTTTAAGTCCGACGCTTGAAACAAATGAGTTCACAGGATTTCCTCCTCCTCATCAGACTCTTCCTTTTCTACAAATTCACGGTAAGTTTGGTATGTTGGGGAAGAAAAAAATGACAGGGTTTTTGTTGGATCGATGAGGGGATTTTCTGTGAGGCCCAAGTATGCTGAGTAGCTGCTCCATGGGTAATCTTCTGCTTTTTGAACCATTTTCGCTTCAAGCGGATTGCGATGGATATAGCGGTTTACAATTAAAAAATATCTTTGAGATATAATGATCTTGGAGCCGTATCGACCTTGGAAAACATGTCCATCTGTATCTAGTTTTTTATTAAGGTAAATAGCGTAAATCGTGTGGATTTTTTGGATTATTTCTGGGATGTAGTTTTCCGGTGTTTCAAGCTGGAGATGGAGATGATTAGTCATCAAACAGTAGGAATGTAACGTAAATGGATACTTTTCGCGGACATCTTCGAGGATTTCAAGATATTTAATGTAATCTTCCTCTTCATGGAAAATCTCGGCATGCCTATTACCGCGGGCTGTAATATGACAAGCCGTTCCCGGGTACCACTCGCGGGGCTTTCTTGACATAAAGCTACCTCCTTTATCAGTTCTATTGCTATCATAAAATAACATACAACCGCAGTCAAATAAGAGCCTCAGTTTAACGCATTAAAGCATTGGGGGACAGACCCCCAATGCTTTAATGCGTTACTTTGCTACATAGGTTGCTAGGGTTTTTTGGACGTCGAAGATGCTTTTGTCCTTTTTGAATTGCTTGAGAATGGGTTCTTCCCATCCGGAAATCCAAATTTTTAGTTCTGCATCTAGGTCGAAGGTCCCTGCTGTTTCACAGCTGAAGTGTGTAATGCTTTTATATGGGATTGAATGATATTCGACCTTTTTACCAGTCATCCCCTGTTTATCAATTAGGATCATTCTTAAATTGGTGAACACCAATAAATCTCTTACCAGCTTATAGGCCTTTTCGACTCTCTCGTTATCCGTTACGATCATTTCGAGTTCTTTTCCAACTGCTTCTGCTTCTATTTCAGATACATTTCCGATAAAACCATCTAATATTCCCATTGGTCAATACTCCTTCGCTTTTTACTTATTAACATTATCAACTTTAAATTTCGGCCTTTTTGGAAATGCTCATAATACTCTTCTTTATTTTTATATTAGCATTGAAATGAGGTCAATTGAATAGGTAGGATATAATGTTTCGATTCCGCATACCGAGGTTGCTCTGTTTATGATTATTTTAACCATAATTTCCGTTTAAAATATCGTGTTGTTGTATGTATTGAATGCGGGATAGCTATTTGGGACCCTACTTCATTTATGTAAATTAATTTCCAACCTTATCACATGAAAGCGTTGGATCCTACTCATACTATGAGTGAGGTGAGATTAGTGAATATACTTTGTGTTTTAGCACTTATCCTCTTAAATCAGAACGTTGAAGTTCCAGCAGATAACTTATCCATTAATTCGAAGGGTGAGACCATTTCGGTCGTGAATCGCTCGGATTTTTTGCTGCCCGCTCCATTACTCCCATTTTTAAATCTTGAAGGTTTAGGACAGCTGGAGGACCAAGTCGAAGCACAAATTAAGAAAGAGCCCGTTAATGCGAGTCTTGACCAATCAGGAAATCTGATTGAGGAAAAAACAGGCGCAGTATTGAATCACAATGAATTTAGAAATCGATTCTATCAGTATTTTTATAGTACTGGTCCAAAAACAATCGAGGTACCTATCCAGCCAACCTATCCGCGGGTTGACAGTGAGCTTCTCTCTGATATTCGTACAGATATGATTGGTCACTATGTGACGTATTATAATTCCGGAAATCAAGAAAGGTCACATAATATTTCACTGGCAACAGCCGCAATAAACAATTCTGTCATTTTTCCCAGGTGAGACCTTTTCCTTTAATAAAGTTGTCGGAAAAAGAACAAAAGACAAAGGGTACTTATCAGCACCGGTAATCGTCAAGGGAGAGCTTACCGAAGGGATTGGCGGAGGGATTTGCCAGGTTTCTTCAACCTTATATAATGCTGTGGATCAGTCTGGAATGGAAATAATTGAACGCTATTCCCACAGCAAAAAGGTACCCTATGTCCCTGCTGAGCGAGATGCTACTGTAAGCTGGTACGGACCTGATTTTTCATTCCGAAATGGCTATAATCAACCTATCCTTATTAGGGCAATTGCCACCAATGGAAAAATGATCGTTATGGTTTTCTCATCTGAATCAATAAACAATATACCCAGATCGATCCCGCGCATGTTCCGGAAAATTGCCACCAGAAATACCTGCTCAATTATAATGAGCAGGTTTTTTTGTGGATGAATGTAGCCAGCGCTTTAATACTTTACCACAGCGGGGGTCTGACCCCCACCTCTTTAACGCTTTGCTTCGCCGGGGACTGTCCCCCGCCGCTTTAACGCATTACCTCGCCGGGGACTGTCCCCCACTGCTTTAACGCTTTACTTTGTTTTCAAGTAGTTGAGTAGCTGGGTTGGTGGGAGTGGCTTGGTGATGTAGTTGCCTTGGAATTGGTCGATTGCTCGGTTTTGGATAAATGTTAATTCTGCTGCTGTTTCTACCCCTTCGGCGACAACCTGCATATTTAAACCATGGGCCAACGTGATAATCGATTGGACTATTGCTGCTTTCTCTTCGTTTTGATCTACTTTCTCGATGAAGGACTCAGCAATTTTTAGCGCATCAATGTATCGGTATTTTTTCAAGGCACTTATGGATGTATCGCCAGTTCCAAAATCATCAAGTGAAACATAGACTCCCATTCTTTTAAGCTTAGCTACTCCATTGTACACCTCTTCGCTCTCAGCAGCCCACTTTCCTTTGGTTATTTCAACCTCTAAAAAACGCGGTTCTAAACCCGATTCAGATAATATTTCCTGAACTTTATCAGGAAAGCTCTTTTGGTTAAACTGCAATAGGGATACGTTTACAGCAATTCGGATTGCTGAATAACCTTGTTCTTGCCACTGCTTCATTTGGAAACAGGCTTCCCTCATCACCCAATCGCCTAGCCTACTAATTAATCCTGTTTTTTCAGCAATAGGAATGAACTCTGATGGTCGGAGTATTCCCCTGACTGGATGATTCCAGCGGATTAGTGCTTCAATTGCAATTACTGTTAGTGTTTTAGCATCGATTTTTGGCTGGTAGACAAGCGAAAACTCTTGATTTTCCAACGCTCTAGAAAAGTCATTTTCAAATTCAAATATTTTTTGACTCTGAGAAACAATATCCTCACTGTATCGTTTTACTTGATTTCCACCCATCCTCTTTGCCTGAAACATGGCTGAATCAGCAGATTGAACAAGTGATGTCGTGGTACTTCCATGATTGGGATAAAGAGCAACACCAATGCTGATCTTTGAATGAATCGAAACTCCCTCAATTTCAAATGGCGTTTCAAACCCTTTAAGAATCGTTTCAGAAAAATTATCAATTTCAACTTCATAATTTTTAATACGATAAATAATCGTAAATTCATCTCCGCCCAGTCGGGCAATGAACCCCTCTTCTCCTACAATCGTCCGAAGCCGTTCACTTGTTTTTTGGAGCAGCTCATCCCCAGCTAAATGACCTAAATGATCATTTACGATTTTTAAACGATCGAGGTCCAAATAGAACAAAGCAAGTTTGCCTCGCTCTTGCTTAACTGAAGTGAGCAATCTTTCGAATTCAGATAAAAAATAATGCCGGTTGGGAGTCCAGTCAATGAATCGAAATAAGCCATTTGTTGAATGGTTTGGAGGTGTTGCTTTTGTTCGGTAATGTTTCTGATAAAGGCAAAAATCCCGGTAATCTCATGATCATCGTTCGTTAATGGCATAATGCTAATGGCAACATTGGCAATTTCCCCATGAGTATCTCTAATTTTTGTTTCATAGCGAATCGATTCACCTTGCAATACTCTATCAAATATCTCCTTTGCCTTAACCAGCTCTTTTTTGTAAACAAATACTTCAAAGTGCTGACCAATAATCTCAGATCGAACATAGCCGAAGTTTTCGATACCAGCTTTATTGACATCCGTAATAATCCCATGAAAGTCCATGATTATAGCTGCATCCATGTTGGATTCAAACAAACGACGGTATAATTGTTCACTATGTTTTAAATGTGTTACTAACTGTTGTTTCTCAGTTACATCTGCAACAGTACTAAGAATAACCGTTTCACCATTGAATTCCCCAAGCTTCACCCTAAATTCAAGTGCCATCGACACTCCATCTTTTCTAGAAATCATGGCCGTATAATGCTCAGGAACAGCCTTATCATGTATAAATCGTTTTCGAACAGTTTCAGCAAGCATTGCACTTGTTTTAGCATCAAATATTTCTGCCTCATTAAACCTTTTACCTATAATATCTATTTCTTCAACGTCCAAAATGCTGCTTAATCTTTTATTTGCATAAATAAATCCGTTCTCACCGTAGATATAACAACCAATTGGTGCATTATCGAGGATTTGCTTGAGTTGATTATATTTCTCTAATAAAAGCTGATCTGACATATTGTTCCTTTTTAGTGCAGGATAAAATAGAAGATAAAAAATCGGTGCCGTAATAATGATCATAGATAGCAAACCAATAATATCCTTCATCCACTTTGAAATAGTTAAGTCTTCAAGTATCCCTTCTAAAAACAATTCACGAACAACACATCCGATTAAATAGGAAATAACCAATTGCATAATAACCTTTGGAACACTTATAGATAAATGATTATGCTTCACAAACATACTCCTCAAAACAATAATAAGTCTTTATAAGAAAAAAATAACATACTACCATATAAGATACTACTATCATTGCACGATTACGATTAAAACAAACATTTAGCACCGCCCCTTAAGTCCAAAAAAAATGCATAGGTTGAAGTTCAACCCATGCATGGACTCGTTCAATTATGCTTTATGAACATTAGCAGCTTGCGGGCCACGTTGGCCTTGTTCAACATCAAACGTAACCTCTTGACCTTCTTCTAGCGATTTATAGCCTTCTGATTGAATAGCTGAAAAATGAACAAATACATCTTCTCCACCTTCGCGCTCAATAAAGCCAAAGCCCTTCTCACTGTTAAACCATTTTACTTTTCCACGTTCCATTTCGTTGCCTCCTAGCACACAAATATACACAAAAATTCAAATGAATCCTGCAAATTGTATTATATCCATTAAATTGAAATCTTAAACACAAATTCCATTTTAAGGACAAATTCATAACTTAATACATTAGGACAAGGTATGCTGAATAAACATTAATTGTTTGAACAAACAGTAATGATATAATTTAGTTACACGGTAAAGTCATTATGCGAGAAGAGGAAGAGGTACATTCCTTTTCCCGAAAAAGAAAGGAAGAAAAACAATGTCTATTTCTTTGATAAAGAAACAGGCTCTTAGTGTTCTTAAGGGACAATGGGGCTTGGCAGTATCGCTCACGTTAATCGTATTTTTAATCAGTTCAATCATTCCTAGTATTTTCGAAGGAATTTTTAGTGGAAGTTTTTCAAATTGGCTTATGCAAGACACTGTGCCGCCTCTTGCTAGCTTAATTAGCACATTGGTCTCCATCGCCTTGATTCCATTGACCGTTTCAGCTCTTTGGTTTTTCTTAGCATTGGTTCGTATGGAAGGTCCGAAAATTTCTGATGTATTTTCGGTATTTAAAGATAGTAAAACATATTTTAAGCTGATAGGCGCATCCCTGTTAATTGGCATTTTCGTCTTTTTATGGTCCCTTCTGCTCCTAATTCCAGGCATCATTAAATCCCTTTCATATTCTCAAACCTATCTATTGTTAAAGGACCATCCTGAATATTCAATCCTTGAAGCTATTACTGAAAGTCGAAAGCGGATGAATGGGTACAAATGGCAGTATTTTTTATTAAATTTGAGCTTTATTGGCTGGGCAATTCTATCCATAATTACCTTAGGTATTGGCTTTTTGTGGCTTTCACCTTATATTTCAACTGCAACAGCTACATTTTATAATGAGTTGATTAGCTATCAGGATCGATATAAGGAAGAAGAACCAATTTAAACAAATTGGCTGCGATAAAGATCGGTGATGATATTAGAGCACTATGTTGATTGGAGTGGAAGGTGCGAAAACTCCTGCGCGGAAAGGGAGCACCTGGAGCGGAAATAAACAGACAAATACAATATAAAAAAGGCTGTTAGGGGGGAATCTCCTTAACAGCCTTTCCTATTAATTTGAAATTGAATGAAGTCAACATTTTAATCTGTGTTATTACTCTATTAAAAAGAATTTCTTTTATAACTTAAATATAAACATTCGACTGGAAATGGGTCGGATTTTCAAAAAATATTTATTTTCCGTCTTTGATTTCGAGTAATTTTAGTCTTAATTCATTTTCCATTGATGAGAGTTCCTGTTCTGCAGCTCGACGTTTGTGGCGACCTTCTTCTTGTATGCGAAGAGTCTCTTCAAGGGTCGAAACAAGGCTGGCCTGAGTTTTCTTTAGGGTTTCAATGTCAACAAGTCCGCGCTCATTTTCTTTTGCGGTCTCAATTGTATTGGTTTTCAGCATTTCTGCATTTTTTAATAAAAGCTCATTCGTCGTCTTCGAAACTTGCTTTTGTGCTTCTACTGCATGACGCTGCCGCAACAAGGTTAGGGCAATTGCCACCTGATTTTTCCAGAGTGGAATCGCCGTCACGATCGAAGATTGAATTTTCTCCACGAGCGCTTGGTTTGTGTTCTGGATTAGGCGAATTTGTGGCGCACTCTGAATCGTAATTTCTCGGCTTAATTTCAAGTCATACAAGCGTTTATCAAGACGGTCCGTGAACTGAATCATATCATTTACTTCTTGAAATTTCATTTGATCCTGTGTCGTTTCAGCGGCCTTTTTCAGAGCCGGAATGGTTTTTGTATTAAGCTCTTCAAGCTTCAATTCGCCTGCTGCAATATAAATATTTAACGCATGGAAGTATTCCTTATTTGTCTCGTATAGCTTTTCAAGCATTCCGATGTCGGACAATAACACGTTTTTGCTGCGGTCCAACTTTACACTGATGCGATCAATCTGCGCACTTGTTTTTTGGTATTTGGACAGCACCTCTTGAATCGAGCCTGAAATTTTGCCGAACATACGCGAGAATAACCCCTGCTTTTCTTGCTTCAGTTCATCCGGGCTTATTTCATTCAGTCGCTTCATCAAGTCATTGATGATTTCCCCGACTTCACCGACATCCTTTTTTTGCACATGCTCTAGCATCGTATGGGAAAATGATAACAGCTTGCTTTGCGCCTGTGTCCCATATAAAATCATCGATTGTTGGTTCCTCGGATCAATTTGCTGGGCAAGTTGGATTGCCTTTTGCCGGCTTTCTGGTGGGATTACATCAATTAGTTTAACTGGCTTATCTTGTCCAATTTTTTGTTGCTGTAACTGGGGCTGTAATGGATCATCCTGAGCATTGGGGTCTTTTGTCTCTCCAAATGGATTTGCAAGCATATCATCCAGTACATGGTCGGTGCGATTGAACAAAGTTGGTTCTTTTTCACTCATTTTTTCAACCTGCTTTCCTCAATGAATTTAGAATCTTGTTTGGTCTTAATCGCAAATTTTGCGACATCTACTTCGAAATTCAGGTGATCAATATCATCGGAAAGAACAACGTATAAGTCTTTTTCAATAACTTTTGATAAGTCGTTTAGAGTCTGGCGTGTCATACGCAACGTGTCGTTAAGCTCAAGTGTTTTTTTAGGCTGACTAGATAAGAGCGCATATTTTTCAGAGATCTCTACAATTGAATCGAGATGCGAAAAATAAAATTCCTCAGCTTGATAAAACCGCTTCGGTTCTCTTTTAGTTAGGTTGTATATCCGTCGTGTAATTCGGACAATATCGATTCTTTGCTTAAACGACGGGATTTCGCGGATATGAAAAACGGAACGGTTTAAGCGCTTGATTTTTTGTTTTGCTTCTTCTAAATTCTTTTTTATATAACGATATTCCTTTCGTGTCAGCTGATTTTTTTTCAGGAAATGGGTCTTCAGCACTAAAGAAATAAGCCAATAAACACCAAATCCGAAAGCCAAAGAATATGCTGATGAAGGCCAAAAGGTTTGATCAAATACGAAAAAGCTTAACAGCCATGCGGATATGGCTGTTGGTATAGCAGCGAATATTCCTACAAAAAACGAAATAAACGGGTTCATTGTATATCGACTCCTGACTTTTTAATCCATACTATTCATACGTACAATTAAGAACAATGTTTCAATCTCAACACAAATTATAAAGTCCTTATTTTTGAATCTTCACTCTATACTTACAGAATACACCAAACATCCCCAATTTCCTATAGACCACAAAACTAAATAACACTAAGACCAGAGACCTAGATATTCTGAAGAAATAAACGAAAGTTCCTTTATCGTATTAAAGCAGCGGGGGACTGTCCCCCGCTGCTTTAATGCGTTAATTCTATGATATTACCAAATAATTTCCAACACAATACCCCGTACGCTGTTATTTACAATTAATTCCAATTATAGCTTTCTCGTAAAAATTATTTTTGTACCCGAAACAATTATTTTAAGATATGTTTTTGCGACAATTTCCAACCCTATAAAAAGCCATAAAAACCTCTATATATCAAGTTTCTAACAAGTATTTCATGTTTCGAAATAATATTATTTTTTATATAACTTTAGCAAAAACCTGCTCCCTAAACCTATGAAACACATGTATATTATTCCAATATCCTGCTAAATATTATATTTACATCAAGATAATTTTACCTAGAGGTGTACCATGTTTAGTCGGATTAAAATGTCTCGTCGCAAACTATTTCGAAAAGCCTTTTCAGATTCGCACAAACAAAACAAAAATACA